>CAZMMT010000001.1:0-111840 GCA_964567465.1 uncultured Candidatus Izemoplasmatales bacterium
ACATCGATTATTTTCATTATAAATTCCTTAAAGGCCTTCCTATTAATTTTCCTTTGCTTACTGAATAAATATCATCTACCGTTAATTGGAATGATACTTCTCTACCTTCTGAGTCTGCTCTTTCTTTTATCTTGTTGAAATGAAAAGCTTTAATTTCATCATTCATAGCTAAATTACCGAATTCTAAAATTCTTATCCTGCCTTCATTGTCTCTTGCTGGAAATACTTTACCTGCATTAAATTTGCTTGGCGCAAATGGTATATCTAACAAACCTTGTTCAAAGGCTCTTACGGCTCCTACTGCTAAATCGCCTTCGCCAACTTTTAAGACGATATCGATTAAACTTTTAACTTCTTTTTTGATTTGATTCATTTCTAAAAGCAAATCGTCACTCTCAGAAATAGTTTGGTCTTTTAACATATTAACAATAAATTTTGAGGCCTTAACACCTAATCCATTCGCTTCCATTGTTGGAATCCCAACGGATTCATGAGGTGACTTTGTAATCAATTTGGTAGCTTTTGATAAAGCTGCTACAGAAGAACTATAAGATATTAGTGCCATGGCTTCTGCTTCGTCACTTGGAAAACCACCCATCCATTGATGGAATACCGTTGAAACTTCCATATCTTTATAGCCAAATTTATCCAAATATTCTAAAGTTTGATCATATAAAGAATGAACAGCTGCTACATCTTGTATTAAATTACCGCCCATACCATAACCAACTGTTATATTCTTTACGCCTTGTTCAGCGGCCAGTAAGGCTTCAATAATCATAACCGCGTTTGAAATTGATGGCGGAACAATAGTTCCTGTCAACGGACCAAAAGGTTCTCTATTTATTTTTATTCCACGTTCTTCGTAATAACCAACCAATCTATCAACATATTGCCAGTTTCTTATTGAAACTTCTAGTGGGATTGATTTAGCATAAGGAATATTATACGATATTCCTCCACCTTCATTAGATGTCCACCCAGATGCATGAATTATTTCTGACAACAATCTAGCGTCTGGCGTACCATGTCTTGCTTCAACCGGTTTATCGATTGATTCAAAAACTTGCTTACAACCTTTAACCCCATGATTTACAGCTGGAAATCCATTTAAAAGAGCTCTTTGTTTTTGTTCTGATTCTTCTAATCCTTTTTGCGCTTCTTGATAGCGGTTATGTCTTGTATAACTATCAATTGTCGAAGGCAAGCAGTCTGCACCGGATTGAGATAGATAATTAAGCAATTTGATATGCTCTGATAATACAGGAACTCCTCCACGAGGCTGAATTAAAGTATCGTTATTAAGTTTTGCCTTATTTAAAACTAGGGCAAAATTCTTTTCCTCTGGTACTTTTCTTAAATATTCTACCGCTTTATCTAAATCTAAATCTGAATCACTTCCTGTCGGCCAAGCCTTAAGGACTTCTTTCCTTAATTCAAGAAATTCAGATTCAGTTAATTTCTTATTTTGTAGCTTCATCTTGATTACCTCTAATCTGACATATATGTTTTTTCATTATCATTAATGCAGCCATTGGTTCGATCTTTGATAATAACCCCATAGCCGCCATAATATAATCGTGGTCAATTAAAAAATTTGGATCATTCGGTCTCAATTCTTGCGGGTTATGAAGAATATTGGTAGTTTGTCTTAATATTTCATATTGATGATTTGACTTGATTATGACTCCACCAGTTCCAATAACATAATTAACGTCTGATAAATCTTTACCAACCTGATTGTAAACTTTACCCATCGGCGTTAAAACTTCTTGTATTCTTCCGACATGTCTATGCATCGCTCTATAAGCACACATTTCCGCCAAAAATTGATCTATAAATTCATCTTGAGTATTTTCTGGCAATAACTTCACATTACTATATCTACGATTAACTTCATTAACAATATCAATACCTTTGTCTTTGTTAATAAATTTAATTTCTCGCTCAGATAAAGACTTAACTATACCAGGAGCAGAATATCTCATTCCTAAATCACCTTCTACGGTTCTTTTAGCAAATGGTTCTTCCAATCCTTGAACAATTACATCGCTTCTTTTAGTAGATTCACAAATTGAATACATATCCGTTGTGGCGCCACCAATATCAACGACAACAATTTCTCCTAAACCATCTTCTTCCAAGTATCCTTCAGATAATAGTTTAGCGGCTTCAAGAACAGCTGATGGAGTAGGTAAAATCACTTTACTAATTTGTTGTTCTATTTTTTTAATTCCTTTTGCCTCAATAATTTGTTTAAGAAATATTTCTCTAATTTTTTCTCTAGCATCATTAATGTTCAAAACATTAATAGACGGCATTACATTCTCGCAAATATGACCATTCATATTATACTTTTTAAATATATCTTGAATATCGTCTTGAGCTGATTTGTTACCGGCAAAAACTATTGGAATATTAATCCCCAACTCACCTAACAAATTTGCATTGTAAATTACCGATTCGGAGTTACCACCATCTGAACCGCCAGCTAATAGAATAATATCAATTTTTTTATCAATAATTTGTTGCACTTCATTTTTATTTAAATGATGAGAAAAAACCAAATCAACTTTAGCGCCAGCTCCTAAACAAACTCTCTTAGCCGCTTCTACAGTAAGCTCTTTAACTAGACCAATAGCGGCCATTTTTAGGCCGCCAGCAGCTGAAGAACAAGCAATAACTTGTTCAAAATCAATTTGTTTTCCTATTTTATCAAACAACTTTTCTAAAGCTTTTTGATAGCCTTCATTAATGTCTGTTTCTACAGTAGTAAAATCCGAAGAAGTACCAATTATACTGTATTCTTCAGTATTTACAGCGCACAGTTTTGTAAAAGTTGAGCCAAAATCAATCAGCAAATAATTTGCCATTTTACTCTCCTAAATCTGTTTTGATGTCTTTCAATGCTTCGTCAATAGAAATTCCCGGTGGATAAATTCTGTTAAATCCCATTTCGATAAAACGGTTTTTAACCTCAGCGAAATCTTGTTTACCTACAACAATATTTCCGCCAACATAGAGTAAGATCTTATCTAAACCAGATTCAATACATTTATCTCTCATTCCGCGACAATCAATTTCGCCATGTCCATACAATGAAGAAACCATTATCATATCAGCATTTGTTTCAATTGCTGCATTTATGAAATCTTCTTGTGAAGATAAAACCCCTATATTTACTACATTATAACCTGATTTAGTTAAAGTATATTCAATTATTTTATTGCCAACAGCATGAACGTCGGCACCAATTACCCCAATAACTATTGTTTTCAAACTATTCTCCCCATATTTTTGTAAGCGTTTTTATAACCTATAACATTATAACATAGTAGATTATAGAATTAAAGAAAAAATCTTAGAAAATCGTATAATGTTCTTTATAGTTTAAACTATAAAGGTTAGTACAAAAAGATAGTCACTCAATCTATTTAAATATTTCTTTGATAACTCTAAATCTTTTCTTTCTTCACTATCAACAAAAGCATTTAATCTTCTTTCTGATTTCCGCGCCATAGTTCTAGCTACATCAACATAAGCTCCTGCTTTAGTCTTCTCGCTTCCAGGTAGATAAAATCTAGCTTCTAGTGGTTTTACATCAAGAATTTCTTGAATCTTTTTCTCTAAGACCAACACATCTTCTTCCTTGATTTGAACTAAAATGTTATAAAGATCAGAGTCAAATTCACTAGCAATTAGAGAATTTATATTCTGTAAATGCATTTGAATCTCTTTAATAAACTCAACATTGCAATAATGATATGTCAAACCTAAATATGAACTTAACTCATCCATAGCTCCAAGTGTTTCAAATAAAACATGACTTTTCTTAAATGTTTTATTCTCAAAATTTTTTGAAAGTCCAGAGTCTCCATATTTTGTTGTAACTAGTTCTAGTTTATTTACTGGCATTGTTTCTCACTTCTCTTTCTTATTTATTAAAGTGTTTATTGCGAAAGTAGCAACATCTTCTGCAAAACTTCCAGGCCCAAAACCGGCATCATATCCTAATTCTTTAGCTAGCTCATGAGTAATTCTTGCTCCACCAGCTATTAAAATCATCTTATCTCTTAATCCTTCTGTCTCTAATAACTCAACTAATTCAATCATGTTTTTTAAATGAACTTCTTTCTGTGTTACTGTTTGTGAGATTAATAAAACATCAGCGTTCTTCTCTCTAGCAAACTTGATAAAATCTTCATTTAAAACTTGTGATCCTAAATTATACGCTTCAATACCTTCATATCTTTCTAAACCGTAATGCCCTGCGAAACCTTTCATATTCATGATAGCGTCAATTCCGACTGTATGAGCATCGGTTCCTGTGGATGCACCAACAAATACAATCTTTCTATCAAAGTTATGTTTTATAGCATCTTCTATTTCTTCTTTTGACATTGCTTCGCTAGTAATTTCTTCCACTATTATTTTATCATAATCAACGGAGTTTTTGGTGCTACCATACACAATATAAAAACTAAAATTGTCGCTTAAGTTTTCAGAATGGACAACCTGCGGATCTATGATCCCCATTTGCTTTACTAATTCTTTCGCAGCTTGTACACCTCTAGCTGAATTTGCTACTGGTAAAGTAAAACTAATCTGTACTTTACCATCATTGAATGTATCACCATAAGGTTTAATCTTCATTGAAGTATTCCTCCATCTTCTCCAATACAACATTAAAGTAGTTATCGGACTTTTCAAAAACTCCTGTCAAACCTTTTCCGCCAGTTCTCATTCTTTTTGTTTGTGCAAATACACCTTTTTCTAAGCTAGAAAACAAACCATCTTGAGATATCTGTTTTAGCAGTTTTTCAGCAGAATCTAAAACTTCTTGCGCTCTGTTTTGAATTATACCATTTGTTTTATACTCAATTTCGTCTCCAAAAGACTTCATTGATTTTTGAATCATTTTAGCATTCTTAATTGCTAGATATCTATCTGACATAAAAGGAGTATGAATCGCTTCTGTCATCATTCCTAATAGATGGATTGATTGTGAAGTCATGGTAGTAACCATGTTAAACATTGCGTTTTGTTGATAAGCTCTAAAAATATTACCGTTAATATGTTTAGTTGGCGGCATATATTTTAATGGAGCTTCAGGGAATATTTCTCGAGCTAACTGTGCTTGAGCTAATTCAAATAAGAAACTATTTTCTACACTTGGATCTATTTCAAAAGCGTGTCCTAATCCCATTAATTTATTAGGCAAGTGTGCTTTTAAAGCAAATGCTTCGTTAATAAATTGAGAAGCAGTAACAGTGTGTGCTTCTTCGATAGCATCAGCCGTTGTTAAGTAATTATCTTCTCCAGTATTTATAATAATTCCTGAGTAAGCATTAATTAATCTTGAGAAATATTGATCAACAAAAGTTCTCTGCATATTAATATCCCGGAATATAATTCCGTACATGCTGTCATTTAATAAAACATCTAATCTTTCCAATGCTCCCATAGCGGCTATTTCAGGCATACATAAGCCAGAAGCGTAATTGACAAGATAGATATATCTTTTCTCTTCTTCGCTAACCTTATCAAGCGCTTGACGCATAATTCTAAAGTTTTCTTGTGTAGCGAATGTTCCACCAAATCCTTCTGTTGTTTTTCCGTAAGGAACATAGTCTAACAATGATTGTCCAGTAGACCTTATTACAGCGATTATATCGGCTCCAGCTTTTGCGGCAGAAACTGCTTGAATAACATCTTCATCAATATTTCCGGTCGCTACTATAACATACAAGTCAGTTTTATCCCTTGGAAATTTATTTAAGTAATCTTCTCTATTTGCTTTATTAGCTTTGATTCTGTTTAAACCTTTTTCATAATAAGGTTTTAAAACCTCAAAAGCCTCTTCTTTATTAATCAAATCATAACTGCACAAACTTAAATCTCCTGACAGGTATTTTTCGACGAAATTCGTCAATGATAATCCGGTATGTTTAAGTGCGCTAGCAATATATAAGCTTACACCTTTACTAATGTCTCCATTTTCCACAATATCATCAACCATCTTATTTGGTAATGGAACTGAAAACTCGTCTACACCATCTACACCAAGTAATCTCAATACAGTTCTTTCAACACTAATAGTTGTATGACTGTCAATAAAGTTTTGAACATCATTAGCAATTAAACTTGCGTATTTACGACAGGAGTTAATTTGTTCTTGATTTAAATTTAATTTATTCATAAATACCACCTTCTAAAACATTTAGCACATCTGTTTTTAATGCATTCTTTAACTTGTTTTTAAAATCAAAATTATCAAATTCATAACCTTTAGGAGAATATGGGTTGTAGCAAATCAAGGCTACATTGATTGGATTAATTGTAAATATATTGATCTTTAGTTTAAATAGTTTTTCTAAATTTTCATCATTAACTTGGATATTAATGGGTGTATGAATTATTAAGTCAAAAGTGTATTTACCTCTTTCAACAACCAGTTTTTCTACAAATTTATTGGATATTGTCTTTGGTAAATAAAGATATTTTGCATTTAATACCTCATCTATAAAAATATCATTAACATTCCCTATAACGGACGAAAAAGGTAATTCTTGATAAATATTACTTTGATTCACATAACCTATATTTTGGCCAAAACTATAAGGTAAAGCAGGTGTGATTTCCAAGTTAAATTTACGATAATGTAAATATGCATCTTTGACTACTTTATCAATATCCTTGTCTTTATTAGCTCCTACAACGAAGATTGTTGCATCAGAAGTCCTTGCAAATGTTTGTCTTGAGAACGCACCATCGATTATGATTTTCTCGAGCTCATATTTCTCTAAAACATTTATTAAAAATTGCATATCTTTGACTCGTGACGGACCAGCTACTAAAGCTTTTCCTTCATTTAAAATTTCTATAATTACAACTTCACCAATTGAGGTTGTGATACTTGTTTTCTCCAAAATTTTATAATCACAACTGTAATTTTTTAAGGTATCAAATGCTGTAGCAACAATGTATCCCTTTTTAACGAATATCCTCGGTTTCTCCATTGAAGTAATTTGATCTATTTCTTCTCCATCTAATCCAATTGAGGTAATTGCTAAACGACAAAACAACTGTTCTAAATAATGATTCATAACAGTTGTTTTACCAGCATTTTTTGTATTACCGACGATGCTGATTATTTTAAATTTATCTAAATAATCAACTATTTTTTTAATGTTCTTTTCCTTCTTTCTAATTCTTTAGGTTCAAGAGAAATCATTTTCCCCGCCAATAACCCGCTAACACCATTAGCATTTTCATACTTTTCTTTATTAACATAGTTTTGTGGTTCTGAATATGTTGAAATAACACCTTCATAATTTCTTAAAACTATCTTACCAGGAGCTTGTGAAATTACATAATTTGGCATCACTGGAATTTTACCTCCGCCTCCAGGAGCATCCACAACAAATGTTGGAACACAATATCCTGAAGTGTGTCCTCTCAAACCTTCAATAATTTCAATACCCTTAGAAACCGGTGTCCGAAAATGCTCTATACCCAAAGACAAATCGCATTGATAGATATAGTACGGTCTAACTCTTATATAAGCTAATCTTTGAACTAATGTTTTCATTACTTCTACCGAGTCATTAACACCTTTTAATAAAACTGATTGATTTCCTAATGGAACTCCAGCGTTTGCTAAACGATCGATAGCTGCTTTTGATTCTATGGTTATTTCATCATAGTGATTAAAATGAGTATTCAACCAAATTGGATGATACTTTTTCAACATGTCTACGAATTCTTGAGTGATTCTTTGCGGCAATACAACCGGTGTTCTGGTTCCTAAACGTATGATTTCCACGTGTTCAATTTCTCTTAATCGTTTGATAATATCTTCCAAGATTTCATCACTTACTAATAAAGCGTCTCCGCCAGAAAGTAAAACATCTCTAATTTCTTTATTTTGTCTAATATACTCAATTGCTAAATCTATTCTATCTTGTGGCATTCTTTGATCTTTTTGACCAGCAAATCTTCTTCTTGTACAATGTCTACAATACATAGAACACATATCAGTAATCAAAAACAGTACTCTATCTGGATAACGATGAGTTAATCCTGGCACAGGTGAATCAGTATCTTCTGCTAATGGATCTAGCATATCATTTTCACCAACAACCATCTCATAAACGCTTGGAATAGCTTGTTTTCTAATCGGGCAATTCGGATCATCAGTATTAATTAATGTTAAGTAATAAGGAGTTATTGCCATTCTAAATTTTGATAAAACACTAGAAATGTCATTTCTTTCTTCTTCAGTCAATTTAATATATTTATCAAGATCATCAACATTTTTAATTCTGTTTCTTACCTGCCAACGCCAATCTTGCCATTCAGAATCCAAAACATCAGGAAAATACTTCTTCTTTCTCAATAAATATGAGTCATTAGTGACTTTCATTATTTATCACTTCCGTATCTCTCTTTAAAAATCTCATATAATTCTTTTGATTCTCTTAAAAGATTCAAAGTGAATTCCGCATGATCTTTTGTATAACCATTGCCGATAATCATCAATGCTTCAGATGCAATTCCTTCTGCGCCTAAAGCTGCTTTTGTGAATGATGTTGCCATAGAGAAAAAGTAAATTGTACCTCCCGATTTAGTTGGTAAAATTGAAGTCATTTCTGTATTAGGAACATTAACAACATTAATTGTCACATCCACCATTTCTGGTAAAACTTCTCTAACTTTATTATATATCTCCATTGGTTTTGTTGCATCACCAACAATGATATAATCACAAACATTAAGTTTTTCTAAATCATGGCGATGTCTATCAGAATGAATCAATGCGATTACCTTACCATTTTTACCAGCACTTTTTCTTGCTTGATAAGCACAAAGTATACCTGATTTTCCGCCTGCACCCAAAATTAATACTGAATCATCTTTTTTAACAAGCTTTTCTACTTGGGCTGCAGCTCCTGCTACATCTAAAGCAGAAAGAACTATATTAGCTGGTAAATCATTAGGAATTACTGCATAAATTCCGGTCTCAAAAAGTATTGCTTGACCGATGATATTAACTTGATCTTTAGATAAATCTATACTTTTAATTTTTTCAATTTTTAAAGGTGTTAGTGATAAAGAAACTAACGATGTAATTTTGTCTCCAGGCTTCAAATTAAGATGAAGATTTTTTCCTACTTCTTTTATTCTTCCTAAAAACATACCACCGCTTCCGGTAACTGGGTTTTGCATCTTACCCTTATTGTTTACGATGTTTTCAATCATTTCTTTCATTTTATCAACATCACTATTACATGCGTTTTTAATTTGTGTGAATGATGCTGAATCAATATTTAAAGTATCTACGTCTACTAATATTTCGTTATCATAACATACCATCTCATTGTTAATTTTATCAGCTGTTTGTGGTAAAGTTCCTTCTGGATAGATCACTCTGTGTGTTCCGTATTTGCATAATTCTTTCATCTTATTCTTCTCCCATTCCTAATATAATTCTCGCTTCTTTTGGAGTTGCGATCTCACGATTGTATTTTTTTGCGATTTGTACTACTTTTTCAACTAACTCAGCATTAGACTTTGCTAATACTCCTTTTTCTATATAAATATTATCTTCTAATCCAACTCTGACATGTCCCCCATGTTGAATAGAAAGTTCTGCTAATGAAAACTCATATCTTCCAATTCCCGCAACACTGTATGTTGCATTTAAAGGTAAACTTTCTTTTAAGAAAATAAAATCTCTTTCTTCACCTGTCATACCACCATTTACACCTAGAACAAAACTATAATGCAAATGACCTTTAATAATACCTTTTTTAATTAATCTCATTGTCGTGTCGATATGACCTTTTTCAAAACACTCCATTTCATATCTTACATTCAATTCATTCATCTTATTAGCAAAATATATTATATCGTTTTCTGTATTTACAAAAATTTCATCTCCGCCAAAATTTAAGGTTCCGCAATCTAAAGTAGCCATCTCGGGTTTTATATTTAAAACATCTGATCTTTCTTCTCTAGACATGCCAACAGCTCCACCAGTTGAAACTTGGATGATTAACTCTGGGCATCGCTTTTTGATAGCATTATGAATTTCTTGGTATCTTTCTTTATTCTGTGTTGGTTTTCCATCATCAAATCTTGCGTGCAAGTGAATAATAGAGGCTCCTGCTTTATAAGCAGCATCCGCAGCCTCAACCATTTCTTCTACTGTATAAGGTACTGATGGATTATGCTCTTTTGTAACCTCAGCCCCTGATATTGCGCAAGTAATAATCAATTTATCCTTCATATCTTTGTAACTCCTTAGGAACAATACATGTTCCAACTGCTTTTGTAGTTAGGATTCTTTCTTCTAAAATATCACAAGCGCTTGGAGAAATATCCGGTCTAGCCGCTATAATCTTATAACAATAAAATTCCATTTTTCTTGATGTATTTCCTGCTTCAATAATTTCTGCTTCAATTTCTACAAAGTCACCAGCATAAACAGGAGCTAAAAAATCAACTGACTCATATGCCCTAAATAAACCTTCATCACCATCTAGTCTAATTAGAAGTTCTGTAGCTGCATCACCAAATAAAGCTAAAATCTTAGCTCCATCAACTAAGTTTCCTCCGTAATGAGCATCTTGATTTGACATTCTCATTTTTAAAATTGTCTTCATATCTTAAACTCCTTTCATTCTTTCTACATTATTTATAATTAAATCCGCTTCTGTAGCGTTAACAACATCTTCAATTGTATAATCAGGATGAACTTCTAATAAATGTAACCCATCTTTTTCAACTCTCATCACGGCCATCTCGGTAACAATCATGTTTGCTTGATGAGCAGCAGTTAATGGCAATCTACATTTTCTTAAAACTTTTGATTGTCCTTTGTTAGTATGTGTTAAAGCTATTATTACTTTCTTAGCGCCAGTAACTAAATCCATAGCTCCACCCATCCCCGGAACTTTCTTACCCGGAATTATCCATGAAGCTATTGAACCTTCTTGATCTACCTCTAAAGCCCCCAAAACAGTAACATCTATATGTCCACCGCGAATAAAAGTAAATGATGTTATTGAATCAATAAAAGCTCCACCTTTAAGTATTGTCGCTTTCATTCCACCAGCATTAACTATATTTGTTTCCTCTTCAGTCAAAGGGCCTAAACCAATAATTCCATTTTCTGCTTGAAAAGTAACAAATCTATCTTTTGGTACATAATCCGCAACAAGCGTTGGAATACCTATACCTAAATTTACTAAATCCCCATCGTTTAACTCAAGGGCTATTCTTGAAGCAATAATTTCTTTTTCATTCATTGTCTTCACCTACCAATATATAGTCAACAAAAGGATAAGGAGTAATAACATTTTCAGGATCAATCACATCGACCGATTCAAATGGTTCAACAACAACTAAATCCGCTGCAGTAGCCATTACCGGATTGAAATTTCTCATTGTTTGAGAATATTTAAGATTTCCGTATTTATCGTTAATTGCACCACCAATTAAAGCTAAATCGGCTCGTAAAGGTTCTTCTAAAAGATATTTATTTCCTTGAACCTCAATAATTCTTTTGCCTTCTTCAACGATAGTATCAAGTCCAGTTGGGGTTAAAACACCACCAAGTCCGGCTCCATATGATCTAATTCTTTCGGCAAGTGTTCCTTGAGGAACAAGTTCAACTTCTATATGACCTTCCTGCATCAATTTCCCCACATAAGGATTCGTTCCAATATGAGAAGCAATCAACTTTTTAACTTGATTATTAACAATTAACTTCCCCACACCTTTATCTTCGTATCCACCGTCATTACAGATGATAGTTAAATCCTTTACTTTAGATTCAACAACATAATCAATTAGTTTTTCTGGTGTTCCATTAGTCAGAAATCCACCAACTGATATATTCATACCGTCTTTTAACAAATCAATAAATTGATTTTTAGTTATATATCCTCTCATAACTCAAACCTTTCTTGGAGGCATTATTTCAGCTTCTCCAATTATGACCACTTCTTCATTTTGATTTTTTGCTAAACAATCAAAAGTGACTCGATTTCTTTCAAGATTAATTTCCTTAACTGTGACAATAGCTGTAATTTCATCACCGAAATACACAGGTTTTGTAAACTTTAAAGATTGCTTAGTGTAAATACTTCCTAAACCCGGCAGTTGAACGCCAAATAGCGAACTAAATAACGATCCCACCAACATTCCATGAACAATTTGCTGCTTAAACATAGTTTTCTTTGCATACTCAGGATCTACATGCGCTGGATTATGATCGGTAGAAATACGTGCGAATTCTAAAACATCAGACTCGTTAAAAATTTTTTTTGTTTCAGCAATATCGCCAATTTTAATTAGATCAATTGATAAACTATTCATTTTCTCCTCCTAAAAATATAATAAAAAAAAGCTATTATATTATAAAAATATAACAGCTCTCCATTTTCATAAATGGCAGTATTTAACCTGTATGTCTAAATACCAAGATTTTGATTTATAGACTAATCAAATCTTTCGGCGAAATACTCCTTCTTAAATCTTTATCCGTCCAAAATAAAAAATTGAGATTTAATACCAATATTTCGCGCCTCTGTGTTGATTTAGTTACACAGTCATTATACTTAAAAATGTAAGCGTTGTCAATAACAAAAAGCATCGATTTAACCGATATTTTTAAACCATAAATAGATACATATTTGTATTTTTATGATATAATTTTATTAAACGTTTGGAGGATCTTTATGTTAGCTGTAATTACTGGTGCATCTTCAGGTATTGGAAAAGAAATCGCCTATAGATTAGCTGAAAAAAATTATGATTTAATCCTGATCGCTAGAAGATTAGATCGACTAGAATCAATTAAAAAAGATTTATCAAAACTAGCTATTAATGTCGAATTACTAGCTTATGATATTAGTGATTTGGATAAATGCAAATTGTTGATCAATCATTTAAAAACCAACAAACCTGATATATTTATAAATAACGCAGGCTATGGTATATACGGTGATTCTTTTAAAACTGATACAACTAAAGAATTAGAAATGATTGGATTAAATATTACAACTCTTCATTTTCTAACAAAAGAATTAATTCAATTTATGGATTCTGGAACTATTATTAACATTAGTTCTATGGCAGCTTTTCTTCCTACTCCTTTATTAGCGAGTTATGCAGCCACAAAAGCTTATGTATACTCTTATTCACAAGCATTAAATTATGAACTCAAAAAAGGAAAAAAGAATATTCGAATAATGACTGTTTGCCCAGGACCAGTAAAAACTGAGTTTAATCAAGTTGCTAACGCTGATCCAAAAATGAAAGGAATCACCGTTGAACAATGTGTCGATTCCATAATGAATGGTCTAAAAAGAAAAAAATCTTTAGTAATACCGAGTTTTAAAATGAAATTCTTAAGATTCATTATGAGAATAGTACCTACTTCACTGATATTAAAAGTGTCGTATCAAGTGCAAAACAAGAAATAAATTAACTTCATATATCCCCTGCGAGTTTATAACTCGCTAAAAGCACGTGGAGGTAAAAATGAGAAATATTATTAATTTAATTCAATCAAACAAAGATGTAGAAAGAATCAACAAACTTTTCTTTGAGAACAAAGACATCTATATAAATAACACAAACGAAGATAATGCTTTGCTTGTTCTTTTGGCGCTCTATTACAAAAATCAAGAAAGTATATTTGTCGTTACTCCGAACTTATATAAAGCGCAGTTACTCTATGATAAGCTTAGTAGAGTTCTAGATAAAAATGAAATATCGTTTTATCCACAAGATGAATTTTTAACCAATGAATTACTTGTTAGTTCTATCGAATTTCGTCTTGAGAGAATTAATACTATTGTAAAATCATTACAAAATACAAAAAGAATTATCATTACAAACCTCTATGGATTATTAAAACCGCAGTTGCCTTACGAAAAATGGAAAGATTCTGAGATTAAGATTGAAACTAACTCCATATATGATATCGATGAATTGAAAAACACACTAATTGAATACGGATATAAGAAAGAATACACTGTCGAAAAAATGGGAGACTTTTCAATTAGAGGAGGAATAATTGATATCTTTCCTGTTAATTCAAAACAACCATATCGTTTAGATTTTTTTGGAGATGAAGTAGAAAAAATTAAATCCTTCGATATTGACTCTCAAAGATCAGTTGATGTGATTAAAAGTTTTTCTATCTATCCGATAATTGAATTCTTTTACACAGAGAGTGAACTTACAAAATTAAAGTTGCTAATTGATGAAAAAAGAAAATCAATTAATTTTTCTAAAGATGCATTAGATGCTATTAAAGATGATATAGAAAAACTAGATTCTAGAGAAGAACTCGATCGACTGAACCGATATCTACCGTTCTTGACTGACAAACATTATAAGATAACAGACATTGTCAAAAATTCCAAACTGTTCTTTTTAGATTATCATCGTTCTCTTGAACAACATGAGATTCTAATTGAAGAAATCAAAGAATGGTATATGCAATCTAATGATTATGTTAAGATGAATTTTGATGTTTTATACGATGTCAATGAAGTAACAATCTATCCTGGTATAAAGGTTGACTATTTAGATTACAATTATAGAAATGAGTTCAAAAATGTATTTTCTATCTTTGGCGAAGAAGTTATAACCTATAATGATAACCTAGAATATCTATTTAGAGATATGTCAAACAGTCTAAATAAATATATTCAAATAGTAGCTTTTGAAAATGAAGCTTCGCTAATTACTTTTCAGAATAAACTAGATAAAATCAACATTCCATACACAACAAAAAGTTTAGAAAAAGCCGAAAACAGTAAGGTTAATCTAATTATAAGTGACTCAGTTTTTGATTTCATTTCTCGGAGTTTTAATATCAAGCTTATAACTGAAGAAGCTCTGACAAGGAAACACATAACAAGAAAAAGAGGGGAATATGTATCTGTTTATCGACGCTCAGAAAGATTATCTAGCGTCAATGATCTATCACCTGGAGATTATGTGGTACATTATGATTATGGTATTGGTAAGTTTCTGGAAATTAAGACTATGCAGTTCGGAAATGTACAAAATGACTATATTCATATTGAGTATAAAAATGGCGATAAGCTCTATGTAACTTTAGACGGAATTGATCAAATTCACAAGTACTCAGGAAGTGAAGGGTTTAAACCTAAACTATCAAAATTAGGTGGAAAAGATTGGTCAAAAGCTAAAGAAAGAGTTAGACAACAAGTTCAAGAAATTGCGGATAAACTTATCAAACTATATTCTTCAAGAGAAAAAGCCAATGGATTTGCCTTTGCAGATTTTCCAAAAATGGAAAATGAATTCGCAAATAATTTTGAATATATTGAAACAAAAGATCAGTTAAAAACGATTCAAGAAGTCTTTCAGGACATGCGAAAACCGGTTCCTATGGATAGATTGATTTGCGGTGATGTTGGGTTCGGAAAAACTGAAATTGCTTTACGAGCAGCTTTTAAAGCTGTTTTAAATCAAAAACAAGTTGCTTATCTTGCACCTACTACTGTTCTTTCTAAACAACATTATGAAACTTTCCTGAAAAGAATGGAAGAATTCGGAATAAATGTCGCACTACTAAATAGATTTATTTCACCTAAGCAACAAAAAGAAACTCTGAAAGCATTAAAACAAGGTAATGTAGATATTGTTATTGGTACACACCGAATTTTAAGCAACGATATTATCTTTAAAGATCTTGGCTTGTTAATAGTTGACGAAGAACAACGATTTGGGGTATTGCATAAAGAAAAGATTAAAGAGTATAAAGTTAATATCGATGTATTGTCATTGTCAGCTACGCCAATCCCTAGAACTCTTAATATGGCAATCATGGGTGTAAAGAATATGTCTATACTTGAGACTGCTCCTGAAAACCGTTATCCAATACAAACATATGTCTTGGAAAGAAATGATATCATTTTACGTGATGCTATCGAAAGAGAATTAGCTAGAAATGGTCAAGTATTTTATCTTTATAACCGAGTGGACAATATCGATTTTATTGCTGATAAAGTCAAATTACTGGTTCCGGAAGCTCGAATTGACATCGCTCATGGCCAAATGAGAAAACACGATTTAGAGAAAGTTATTGATAGTTTTATCGAAAAAGATATTGATGTTTTAATATCTACTACAATTATTGAAACCGGTATAGATATTCCTAACGCTAATACTTTAGTTATTCATGACGCTGACTTATTAGGTTTGTCACAACTTTACCAGATTCGAGGACGAGTAGGGAGATCGAACAGAATTGCTTACGCTTACTTAATGTATAATAAAAATAAGAAACTTACTGAAGAAGCTGGTAAAAGACTTCAAGTAATTAAAGAGTTTACAGAACTAGGTAGTGGTTTTAAAATCGCACTTCGAGATTTATCAATTCGTGGTGCCGGTGATGTATTAGGTCAAGAACAAAGTGGATTTATTGACTCTGTCGGTATTGATATGTACATGCAAATTCTTCAAGAAGAAGTTTCTAAAGCAAGAGGAAATGAAAAAGATATCGATACTTCAAGAAAAATCAAAGCTAATGTTTCTAAATTTATTGAAAAAGATTACATTGAAGATGACTACATTAAGATTGAAATGCATAAGAAGATTAATTCCGTTAAAACGATTAAAGATGTTAAAGAAGTTCTCTCTGAAATTAAAGATCGATTCGGTGACTATAATATCGAACTAGAAATATACATATATGAAAAACTATTTGAATATCTAGCAAAAGAATTAGATGTTGAAAAAATTAAAGAAAATAAAGCTAGAATCACTTTAACGTTATCAGAAGATCAAACAAATAGTATGGCAGCCGCAAACATTTTCAAAAGTAGTTTAGATGTGTCAAAAGACTTTAGATTTGCTATTGAAAAAAACCAATTTCAAATCATTTTAGAGACAGTAAATTTAAAACAACATTGGCTATATTCAATGGTTGATTTCCTTGAAAAAATACTTAATATCTAGAGCGCTAAAAAAAGCGCTCTTTTTATTGGTAAATTACTTCAAAATCATTGAAAAATTGAGGCATATATTATATAATATATTATATATATAATAATATATGGGGAAACTAATGAAAGATATAAAAATCACAACTGAATATATAACTTTAGGACAGTTAGTAAAGTTTTTAAGCCTTGTCGGTTCTGGTGGAGAAGTCAAGTTTTTTTTGCTTGAAAATGAGATTTTAATTAATGGTGAAATAGATAACCGACGTGGTCGAAAAATCTATCCAAACGATCTTGTTACTATAAATAATCAAAGATATAAGATTGTATCAAAATGATAATAAACTCAATATCTTTATTTAACTACCGAGGTTATAAAAAAGCTGACATCAACTTTGGTAAAAATGTCAACTTTTTTATTGGAAACAATGGTAGTGGAAAAACTAACCTCCTAGAAGCAATATATTTCTTAGCTCTAGCAAAATCTTATAAAAGTTTAGATATAGCAACTATAAAAAATGAAGAAGAATTTGCACGAATAACAGCCAAAGTTAAATCGGAGAAAGATTTAGTTCCGAAAATAGTTATATCTAAATTAGGAAAAAAGATAATCGTCAATAATAGTGAAATAGATAAGTTAAGTGAATACATCGGTAGAGTAAAGGTTCTTGCCTTCTTACCAGAGGACATGGATTTAGTTAAAGGTCCACCAAAAAACAGGAGATATTTTATCGACACAATTATCGGACAAATTGATAGAAATTATTTGATTGAACTAAGCGTTTATAGAAATATACTTAAACAAAGAAATGAGCTTTTGAAGGTCTTGTCAGAAACCCGTAATAAAGATTTTACTCTCCTAGATATATATACTGAACAATTGGCTGCTAGCGCTAGAATAATCGTTGATTATCGAAAGAATTTTATCAACAAAGTAAATATAGAACTCGCCCAAATGTACCACTATCTAGCTGCTAACGAAAAATCTTGTGAGTTTAAATATATACCTAATGTGGATGATGATATTTTAGAAGCGATTAAAGACAAATATCAAAAGGATTTAGTCTTTAAAACAACTAATAACGGACCTCACAGAGATGATTATGATTTCTTTTTGGAAAATAACCAAGCAAAAGATTACGCATCTCAAGGAGAGCAAAGGGTTACTATTTTGGCCATTATTCTTTCAATAGTCAACTTGCTAATCAAAGAAAAAAATGTTAAACCTATACTTTTATTAGATGATGTTTTCTCAGAATTGGATTACTTAAGACAGAACCAATTAGTCAAGTATCTCAATTCAACAGAAATACAATCGATAATAACTACTACCAGCATTAAAGACATTAATAATACCTTTTTAAAGAATTCAAAGACATTTACCGTAAAAAATCACGTAATCAAGGAGGACAAATTTTATGGACAATAGAGAAAATGCAAAATACGATTCCAGTAATATTCAGATTCTTGAGGGCTTAGAAGCCGTTAAGAAACGTCCTGGGATGTATATCGGAACTACAGGTCCAAGAGGACTTCACCATTTAGTATGGGAAATTGTTGACAACGCAGTTGATGAAGCATTAGCTGGTTTTTGCGATACCATTCAAGTAGAGATATTGCCAGGCGAAGTAATAAGAGTCACTGACAATGGTAGAGGGATTCCTGTTGATACCCATCCAAAAACTGGAAGACCTTCAGTGGAAACAGTATATACAACACTTCATGCAGGTGGTAAATTTGACCACAACTCATACAAAGTTTCTGGTGGTTTGCACGGTGTAGGTGCATCTGTAGTTAATGCCCTTAGTGAATACATGATTGTTGAAATCCACAAAGATGGTCAATATTATGTTATCGAATTTGACCATGGGTTTGTAAAAAAAGAGTTAACAACTCTAGGAGATACTGATAAATCAGGAACAATTGTAACTTTTTTAGCAGATCCAAAGATTTTTGATGAATCTAATGAGTATGAGTTTGAAACATTAAGAACAAGAATTCAACAATTGGCTTTCTTGAATAAAGGAATTAGGTTTTCTATTTCCGATTCAAGAGATGAAATGAAAATTGTACATAAAGACTACTGCTATCAAGGCGGAGTTAGCGAATATGTTTCTTTCTTAAATCAAGATAAAAAAGCAATTCATCCTCAAGTTGCATACTTTGAAGGTGAACAAGAAAATATTATTGTAGAAATAGCTATGCAATACAATGATGGGTATGCATCTAACATCTATCCTTTCACTAATAATATTAACAATCCTGAAGGTGGAACACACGAAGAAGGCTTTAAAACTACACTAACAAGAATTTTAAATAACTATGGTAAAAACGCTAATATTTTCAAGAAAGACGAATCATTAGCTGGTGAAGATACTAGAGAAGGTTTAGTAGCTATAGTTTCTGTTAAGCATCCAGATCCTCAATTTGAAGGACAGACAAAATCTAAACTAGGTTCAAGTGACGCTAGAAGAGTTGTTGGTTCAATTATGAGTGAAGGATTAGAAAGATTCTTAATGGAAAATCCTAGTGCTGCGAAAATTATAATTGAAAAATCACTTATGGCTCAAAGAGCTAGACTAGCTGCGAAAAAAGCTCGTGAAGCAACTAGAAGAAAATCACCTCTAGACAGTTTAGGTTTCGCATCAAAACTTGCAGATTGCCGTTCAAGAGATTCTGAAAAAGCGGAAATCTATATAGTGGAAGGTGATTCTGCCGGCGGTTCAGCTAAACAAGGTAGAGACTCAGAATTTCAAGCTATATTACCACTAAGAGGTAAAGTGCTTAACGTTGAAAAAACCAGAATAGATAAAGCTCTACAAAACAAAGAAATCCTTTCTATGATCCAAGCTTTTGGAACTGGTATTGGTGAGGAATTTAATATTGCCAATTTAAGATATAAAAAGATCATCATCATGACCGATGCCGACGTGGATGGAGCGCATATTAGAACACTTCTACTTACATTCTTATTTAGGTACTTAAAACCATTGATTGAAAGCGGAAATGTATACATTGCTCAACCACCTCTATACAAGGTCCAATATGGTAAAATGGTTCAATATGCTTACCAAGATAAAGAGTTAGAAAGAATATTAAGTGAAATAAATGGGAAACCATCACTTCAAAGATATAAAGGTCTTGGAGAGATGAACCCAGAACAATTATGGGAAACTACAATGGATCCCGAAACAAGAACATTACTGCAAGTAAATATTGATGATGCAATTGAAGCTGATCGAGTATTTACAATGCTTATGGGTGATGATACAGAAAGTAGAAAAGAATTCATCCATGAAAATGCAGAATATGTTAAAAATCTAGATGTTTAGAATGGAGGAAAACATGGAAGAAAATAAACCTATTATCGATGGAAAGAATTTCGATAAAATATCAGAAATAAATCTTACTAGTGAAATGAAAACCTCCTTCTTATCTTACGCAATGAGCGTTATCGTTGCCAGAGCAATCCCAGACGTAAGAGATGGATTAAAACCAGTTCATAGAAGAATACTCTATGGAATGGATGAATTAGGAGTATATGCCGACAAAGCTTATAAAAAATCAGCGAGAATCGTTGGGGATGTAATGGGTAAGTATCACCCTCATGGTGATAGTTCGATATATGATGCTCTAGTAAGACTTGCTCAAGATTTTAGCACTAGATATCCTTTAGTTAACGGTCATGGGAACTTCGGTTCAATTGACGGCGATCCACCAGCGGCTATGCGTTATACAGAAGCGAGAATGGAAAAAATTACCCACGAAATCCTTAAAGACTTAAAAAAAGATACTGTTGATTTCGTCGATAATTATGATGGTTCAGAATCAGAACCAAAAGTTCTACCAACTAGAATTCCAAATCTTTTAGTAAATGGTTCTAGCGGTATTGCTGTAGCCATGGCAACAAATATTCCCCCTCATAATTTAAACGAAATTCTTGATGGTTATGTTGCTTATGTTAAGAATAAAGGTATCGAACTAGATGAGATTATGGAATTTATTAAAGGTCCAGATTTCCCTACCGGCGGTATCATTTTAGGGACATCAGGAATATTATCTGCTTACGCTACCGGTAAAGGCTCAATTAGAATCAAAGCTAAAACAGACATAGTTGAATTACATAATGGCAAAAAACAGATTATCGTTAGAGAAATTCCTTACGCTGTAAATAAAACAACATTAATCGATCGAATTGCTGAACTTGCAAAAGAAGGAAAAGTTGACGGCATTACCGACTTAAGAGATGAATCAAGCCGTAAAGGTATGAAAATAGTAATCGAATTAAGAAGAGATGCCAACGCTGAAGTTGTACTAAACAACTTACTTAAGAATTCTCAACTCCAAACAACCTTTGGTGCCAACATGCTTGCCCTTGTTAATGATAGACCTGTTGTTTTGGGCCTTATTGATATGATTAAGTACTATTATGAACACCAAGTTGAAGTCTTAGTTCGTAAAACTAAGTTCGATCTAGAAAAAGCTCAACAACGTCTTCACCTGCTAGAAGGCTTTATAATAGCTTTAGATAATATTGACGCTGTAATTAAAATTATTAGAGAGTCTTATGATGATACAGAATCACTTCTAATGACTGCTTTCAATTTATCTGAAATTCAAACTAAAGCAATCCTACAAATGCAATTAAGAAGATTATCTGGATTAGAAAGAGAAAAGATTGATCAAGAAGTAACATTTTTAAATGATACAATAAAAGACTTACAAGAAACTTTAATCGACAAAAATAAGCAAGATCAAATCTTAATCAATGAAGCAATCGAAATGAAGGAAAAATATGGTGACGCTAGACGAACAGATATTGATCCGTTTGGAGATAGTGATATTGAAGATGAAGATTTAATTCCGATTGAAGATGTAATAATCGCTGTAACCACTAATGGATACGTTAAGCGTATGAATTTAGATGTATATCGTTCACAAAATCGTGGTGGTAGAGGAAAAACCGGAATAAACCTTAATGAAGATGATGTAATTGATTCAATTACTTTCACGCAAACCCATGACTACTTACTATTCTTTACCAATATGGGTCGCGTTTACAAAATGAAGGGTTATAAAGTTCCTAATTTCGGAAGAAGCTCAAAGGGATTACCGATAGTTAATTTACTTAATTTAAATGAAGGTGAAGAATTAGCCGCAGTAATGTCTTTAAAGAATTTTGATGAAGGCTATCTATTCTTTACAACTAAGAATGGTTTGGTAAAGAGAACTTCCGTATCTAATTTCCAAAACATTAGAGTTAATGGAATAAGAGCTATAACATTGAGAGATGATGATTTCCTACACTCAGTTCGCTTAACTGATGGTCAAAGAGATGTAATCATTGGCGCATCAAACGGAAAAGCAATCCGTTTCAACGAAAATGATGTTAGAGAAATGGGAAGAACCGCTGCCGGTGTTAAAGGTATCAGTTTATCAAATAGCGAATCTGTAGTCGGTGTATCTACAGTTACTGAAGATAGAAACCAAATTCTTGCAATTACTAAAAAAGGTTACGGCAAGAGAACCGACGTTGATGAATACCGTCTCCAAAAACGTGGTGGTAAAGGTGTTAAAACCATCAATGTTACTAGCAAAAACGGAGAACTAGCAAAACTTATTTCCGTTGTTGGCAATGAAGACTTATTAGCTGTTTCTGACAAAGGTATAATTATCAGAACACCGATAGATCAAATATCAATTACTAAGCGTGCAACTCAAGGAGTTAAGATTATTAATCTCGTTGAAGACCATGTGGTCTCAACAATAGCCTTAGTTGATAAAGAAGAGGAAGTTGATGATATAAATATTGATGTTTCTGATGAAATGATCCTAGAATCAAATGTTAATATTCCTTTAGAAACGCCGAAAACAGAAGCTTTTTCAGAAGTTGAAGAAAACTCATTAATAGAAGAACAAGATAACGAGAATGAAAACAACGAAGACGAAGAAGTCGATGAATTAGAAGAAATATTGAAGAATTCATATTAAAAAAATAGCCTAGACTAATGAAAAATTAGTCTAGGATTTTTTTATGAATGTATTTATTATCTTATCCTAATGCAACATCCAACAACATCATAACTGCAAAACCAAGCATCGCTCCTATGGTAGCTATTTTCGTTGTTTTAAGCATTTGTGATTCGGGAATCAATTCCTCTATGACAACATAAATCATCGCTCCAGCAGCGAAAGAAAGTGCATAAGGCAAAATATTTCGCATAGTCAAAGCCAATAGTGCTCCAAGTACACCGGCTATTGGTTCAACAATACCACTTAGTTGTCCAATGGAAAAAGCTTTTTTCTTAGACATGCCTTCTCTGTGTAAAGGAACACTAACTGCAGTACCTTCCGGTAAATTTTGAATACCTATACCAATTGCAAGTGCGATTGCGGCTCCAACTGTCGCTCCAGGAATACCTGCAGCCGCTGCACCGAAAGCAACACCAACAGCCAAACCTTCTGGAATATTATGCAATGTAATTGATAAAACCAATAAGACTGATCTTCTCCATTTACTTGGAAGACCTTCTTCATGGTGCGATTCAACATGCATATGAGGAAGGAATTTATCAACCGCCATTAGAAATAATCCCCCCGATAGGAATCCTATAACTGCCGGAACCCATGGTACCATGCCTATTTCTTCAGCTAATTCAATTCCTGGGTTCAATAAACTCCAAAAGGAAGCAGCTATCATTACTCCAGCACTAAAACCGAGCATTCCATTTAAAAAAGATTGGTTCATATTCTTTAAAACAAAAACTAATCCCGCTCCAATAGCTGTCATTGAGTAGGTAAAAATAGTACCTATTAAAGCAGCCAAAACCGGACTAATACTTGTAAAAAACTCTACCATAATAACCTCCGTCACTATTAATTCTGTTGATAAATTATATCATATTTTTGATTATGAAATTACTAAAATTACTATATTTATATTTCTTAAGCACTAATAATGCTCTAAAAGTATTAAATGGCGATAATTGGTTAGCTCTCTGGTAAATTCCGTAGTATTTGCCAACTGATAAATTATCTGCTTTAATTCTTCCGTAATCATCAAGCCTATTTATTATGTGTTTCAGTCCATCTTCCATTCTCTCATCATATGGGATATTTAATTTTGCCATAACGTATAAAGCTCTTAACATATCATATTTCCAGCCATGTGGAAATGGAAATTTCAACATATCTTTGTGAATGATTTCTCCGGTTCTTACCGATTTAAATAATTTTTTAGTTAAAATGTATTCTGATCCAGTCTTACAACCTTCATCAACTTCATCTAATCTATAACTGTAATTTAAGTCTTTTAGATTCGCAAAAGCTTCTAAAACTGACAAAGTTGTATGGAGCGAAGACTGCTTAGGATAAGGTCTTCTCTCCCAGGAACAATTCCATCCGCCATCACTCATTTTGTGATCCAAAACATAATCAATCATTTCAAATAATCTTTGATCATTCATTTTGGCTTGTGAACATATCCTTATCATCATGGCTACAACACACATGTCTTGATGTCTATAGTTGCTAACCTTACCATCTTTATACCACATATTCTTCAGTAAAATTTCAATCGCATCAAGATATCTTCTTTTACTTAAATCTACTCCTAATTCACATAGTATTAGTAGTGAGTAATGAGTTGAAGTATATTTTGGTGAATAAACTCCTTCACCCCAAAGTGATGTTTTTAAATCCTGTCTTAATATAATTGTTTTAGCGAAATCTGAGGTGTCAATGTCTTTCCTGATATTACTAGCTGAAGAGTAATTTTCTAATAAATATTTCTCAACATGATACTTTGTGAATAAATCTTCCGATTTTAACCATTCAATAACATTCATAAATTGCACCTCTTTTTTTAATTATATAATTAATCAATGACTGTTACAATAGATTAAAAAAAACACCATAAAAATGGTGTTTGATTTATTAACTGGCGGAGTAAGAGAGATTCGAACTCTCGCGCCGGTTTCCCGACCTACACCCTTAGCAGGGGCGCCTCTTCGGCCTCTTGAGTATTACTCCATTTCAACAGTCAGCCATTTAATATTACTAGATTTTTTACTGACTGTCAAGATTTTTTTAACTAATGTAAGTTTCAGGTTGTTCTACTTCATCTTCAATAGGTTTAGGTAATTCTTTTTCCACTTTTTCGTTTTGAACTTTAGTTTTCGGTTGATTTAATGTCTTTGAATATTCTCTGTATTTACGATATCCGCCATAGCCATCAAATCCAAGGTAAACACCACCGCCGATTGCAATAATCAACAATAACCATCCTAATGTGGAAATAATAGTACCATTGCCTTGTAAGGTTAAAGTTAACACAACAGGGCCGATACCAATGAAGAACATGTGCATCCAAAACTTAGCAGATTCACTCTTCTCATTAAAATAGTATAATGAAACGAAGTAAATAATACCTCTTGCTAGTAGGAAAAATGTCAACATGTATCCGTATAATGCGGTCCAAATTCCTTCATCTGATTTTCCAGAGAAAGCAACATAAACCATTAAACCACCGATTATGAATTCAAAAATTATTTCAATCAGGTTGATGGTTCTTAAAACTTCAGTCTTTAAAGTTTTCATTAAAGGATATACTCTAAAAACAGAAAAAATTACAACTGCGAGCCCAGTAGCTGCATACACAATGTCTTCTTCATATATTTTTGATAATATCCCCACAGCTAAAATTATCGCAGCTAATGCCCACTTAATTACCCAGCCATATCCGTATTTTGGTTTTGCCATAATAAAACCTCCTTCTTATTTCTTATACTAATTATATTACTATCAGTAACTTATTTTCAATAACCTAGGACTAATTAACAAAACTAGGTTTATCTTTTGGATTAATCATAGTAAGCTGTAGTCTTTTTCTACTTAAATCAACACTAATAACCCAGACTTTAACTATATCTCCAACACTTACTACATCTAGAGGATGCTTAACATATGATTTGCTTAACTTAGAAATATGAACCAATCCAGCCTCTTTAATACCGACATCAATAAAAGCTCCAAAATCGACAACATTTCTAACTGTACCTTGTAATTCCATATCAACTTTTAAATCTTCTAAAGAAAGAAGTTCGCTTTTTAATAACGGTTGTGGAAAATCATCTCTTATATCTCTTGTTGGAGAAATAAAAGCTTCCAATATATCTTCAACTAAAATGATGCTCTCGCTGAAATATTCTGCGATTTTTTTCTTATTAACCGAATTTATAGCATTCTTACATTTTTCAGTTCCTATCTCATCAACACTTAAGTTCAAGTATTGAAGAATACGGTATGCTAAATCGTAGCTTTCAGGATGGATTGGGGTTTTATCAAGCGGATTTATTGAATTAAATATTCGTAAAAATCCTATCGCTTGTTCAAAAGTCTTAGCCCCTAGATTAGGTACGTCAAGTAATTCCTTACGACTTTTAAATGGTCCAAATGTTTCCCTTTTATCAACTATGTTTTTAGCAACCTTATTTGATAACCCTGAAACATATTGCAATAAAGAAGTTGAAGCGGTATTAACGTTAACACCGATTTGATTAACTGCAGTAGTTACAACGAAATCTAAAGAATCAGATAATTTCGATTGCGTAACATCGTGTTGATATTGTCCTACTCCAATTGACTTTGGATCAATTTTAACTAACTCACTTAAAGGATCTTGCATTCTTCTCGCTATTGATACAGCAGATCTTTCTTCTACTTGGAATTCAGGAAACTCTTCTCTAGCAAGATCAGAAGCTGAATATACCGAAGCCCCTGCTTCATTAACAATAACATATTTAACAGGTCTACTTAATTCTTTTAAGATTGACACAATAAAGCTTTCAGTCTCTCTTGAAGCAGTTCCATTTCCAATTGCGATTATATCTACTTTATATTTTTCGATAAAACTCATCAATAATTTTTTAGCTTCTTCAATTTGCCTAGGGTTAACGTTTTGGCCAACATATGCTTCATGCGGATAGATAACACCCTTATCAATAAACTTACCATACTTATCAATTACCGCTAATTTACAACCAGTTCTAAATGCTGGGTCCACTCCAAGAACCATTTGTCCCTTAAGTGGTGGTTGTAGTAGCAATGACCTTAAATTCTCAGAAAAAATGTGGATTGCTTGATTCTCAGCACGGTCTGTAAAATCAGTTCTTATCTCTCTGGAAATTGAACCACTGATTAATCTTTTATATGCATCGATATATGATTCCTCAATCAATTCATTAACAATTGATTTATTTTGCTGAATAACTTTTTTGTTTAAATAATTGAATATATCATCAGTATCAACATCTATCTTAACTGTAATAATCTTTTCTTTTTCAGCTCTATTGATAGCTAAAATTCTATATAACTTAATTGTTGATAAAGCTTCTTCATAATCATAGTAATTTTGATAAGTTTGATATTGATCTTCTGCATCTTTTTTTATCTTAGTAACTATTTTACCGTTTTTATAAGTAAAATCTCTTATCCATTTACGATAATCAGCATTATCAGAAACCATTTCCGCAATAATGTACTTTGCTCCTTGTAAAGCTTCTTCAATTGTTTTAACTTCATCTGTCAAATAAGGAGAAGCTAAACTATCTAAATTATCGATGTCCGGGAATAGTAAAATTTCATTAGCTAAAGGTTCTAAGCCCATTTTGATAGCTTCGGTTGCTTTGGTTTTCTTCTTTTCTTTAAATGGTCGATAAATATCTTCCAAATCTACTAACTTATCGCAAGCATTAATATCTTTTACTAATTCCTCAGTAAGCATGCCTTTTTCATCAATAAGCCTTATAATGTCATCTTTTCTCTCTTGTAAAGACTTGCCATACTCATATTCTTTTTGAATAGCTCGTATTTGTTCCTCGTCTAAAGAACCGGTTTTTTCTTTACGGTATCTAGCGATAAAAGGAACCGTATTTCCTTCCTCTAGAAGTTCTAAAACCGTTTCTACTTGTTTAATACTAATACCTTGAGTTTTGGCGACTTGTTTAATCAGTTCATCATTAATATATTCCATTTTTGTCTCCTTGTCCTTATGAATATTTTACCATATATTACGAAAAAATGCTAAAAAAAAGAGCCTTTGGCAGGCTCTTTATTAGTTATTCATTAAATGGTTCGTATGTTCCTTCTTCAATTGATGTTAAAGTATTAATTACAGCGGTTGGTCCAACATGAATTTCTTCAAAGTTACCATTAACTACTACAACAAGCATCGGAGTAGGAATTTGATCTTTTCCAATTGTTTCTAAGAAACTTGTGTAAGCTGGTAAAGTATTGTTTTCGCTATCTTTAGTAGTCAGTGTAGAAGAATTTAGCAAGAAGAATACATTTTCATCTAATTTGTTACCTAATCTTAAAATATCATTCTTGTTTTCTTTACAACTTAAACATGTGTCTGAATAAACATATATTACATAATCACCAAGTTCAACTTCTGCATCATCTTTCATTTGAAAAACATCTGCGTAATTTTCTACTTGATCATAACTCTTGTAATCTTGCCATTTTGTAACTGTGTTATAAAGAAATGCTATAGCTACTAGCAGTATAACTGAGACGATTACAACTACAATCGTCTTTAATAATACCATCTCTGTATTTTGTTTTTTAAATCCCTTTTTATAAGTCGCCATTTTTTCACCTCAGTATTAACATTTTATCTAATTTTTAGATAATTTGCAACTATTATTTTATTTTAAATGTCTATTCTAAAGATTCGATTATCGCAAAAGCAACACTATACTCTTTTTCATGTGAAATTGATACTAAAATTCTAAAATTCTCAAACCTTGGATATTCAACATATGGCCGGTTTAAATTATCATTTAACACGATAATATCTCTCATATAAACTTCTATATCTGCTTGAGAACAAGCTTTAATTATCGCTTCTTTTGCTGCAAATCTGCCACATAAGAACTCTAGTTTCCTTTTGTCCAATTTCAATTGAGCAAAAATCTCAAGTTCTTTTTGATTTAGTACCCTTTTAGCTATTGATTGTTCTATTCTGATATTTTCTACTATATCAGTGCCTATACCCTTTATCATTTTATACCTTCTTCAATCATCACTTTATTTGCTAAATCCTTTATTGCCCGGAATCGATGATTTAATGCTGATTTAGATATTTGTTCATCAAAATGTTCTACTGAAACATATGATAGTTCAAGTAAAGAAGCTTCAGGATAAGTTTTCCTTAAAAATATCGCTTCTTGAATGCTCTTAGGTAAATTAGTTTTAGCCTTTTTTTCAATTATATCGATGTATTCAAGTTGCTTGTTAGCTGCATCCATAGCTTTCTTTTCATTTGCGAGATCACAATTAATTACTCTATTAATTGAATTTTTAAAATCTCGCTTAATCCTTGAATCTTCAAAATCAAATAATGAATTGTTAGCTCCAATAACCCTTAAGAAGTCTGCAATTTTTTCCGCCTCTTTAACATATGTTATATATCCTCTTTTATTACTTGAGACTTTTGCATTTAATGCAAATTCATTACATAATTCTTGAATTACCTTGGCTTGCTCTAATGAGTAAGATTGAATTTCCATATGGTATGCACTAGTTTCAGGAGAATTAATTGAGCCAGAAGCTAAAAAAACGCCTCTTAAATATGCTTTTTTACAGCATTCATCACTAATTAAACGCGCATCTACATCCTGGAAAAAAAGTGAGGATTCATTTATTAACGACAAATCACTGATAAGGAAGTTAACCTTTTCAGTGATTTTGGCAACAAACAAATCATGTTTACGCAACTGTTTTACTTGCTTTTTTAATATAGTTAATTCGATTTTGTAAAGATCTTTTGTCAAAGTCATAAATCTTCTAATAACTGCATTATTAGTTGTTTGAAAAACTATACTTATGCCTTCTGAGTTCTTTTCAATCGAGCCATTAATATGTAACATAGCCGATAATTCAGCTTTATTACAACAGCTTAAGTGCTTTAAACTTTGTAGTTCTGTCTTAACTTGTTGGGAAAAAGACATCTAAATCACTCCTATTTTTTAAAACCAACTACCCTCAACAGTGGAATAGTCCATACCCTTGCGCCTAATTCTTATGTAAACAGATAATGCAACTCCTGCTAATATCATCAAAGTGGATGTTACAATAGCTGATTTCAATGTCATACCGAATATTTCAAACACTAATGGATCGGTTCTCATTGTTTCAATAAATATTCTTACTCCACCATACCAAACTAAATAGAATGCTAATAATTCGCCAAAGTGAATCTTCTTATATCTTCTAAGAACCAACATGATAACAAAGCCTAAAATGTTCAGTGTAGACTCATAAAAGAATGTTGGATGATAATATCCCGTGAAAGGTTCAACCGCATAAGAATGAAGCCCTTCTTGGATATACATATTGTTTACTATAAATTCTGGAATGTGAAGTGTATATCTTAGGTAATTAAATTGTTGATCAACAGACAAGTTCATTGTACCATTGACGGCGCCGCCTACGATACCACCATGAGCTTCTTGATTGAAGAAATTACCCCAACGACCAAAAGCTTGTGCAATAATAAAGCCGACTGCAATAATATCAAATACTTTATAAATGTCCATCTTTCTTTTTCTAGTATAAAAATAAGCACAAATTACTGCAGTAATAAAGGCCCCATGAATCGCAAGTCCTGATAAACCAAAAGTTGAAAAATCTAATGTTCCGCTTGAAAAACCAATCATTCTCAAGAGTGAAGGGAAAAATCCTCCGCCAACAAATTGGTCAAGTTCAAATATTACATACCATAATCTAGCGCCAATAATTGATATCGGAACAATCCATAAGAATCCATCGATTAAATCATCTTTCTTCAAACCAATTCTTTTTGTTTCTCTAAGCCCTATACCTAAAGCTACAAAAATACCTGTCATTATGAAAAAAGAATAAAAATAAATAGATCTGCCGAATACAGTAACTAGTCTATTATCAAGTGTATATATCGGTTTAATTACAGTATCTTTATCAATTTCATCAAAATTGCTTTCCAAAACTGACCATCTAGTAAAATACCTTTGACCTATGTCTTCTGGGGATTGTGGCGGCGTTATATTACATTCGCTGACGCCATCACAATTTATTTCTTTTAAAATATTCCCATCATAATCAACAAAAGTTATCTTATAAGGTTCATCATTTTCAATATTATTTTGACATCCGGATAGATTTAATAAAATCACCCCAAAAAATATAAAATATATAATGATTCTAATCTTCTTCATTGTCATTCTCCTGGTTTAATTTAATATGGTCGTTCAACTTCTTATTAAATTCTTCAGCTGAATTATACCCCAAATTTTTAGATTTATAATCAAACGCCGCTGCCTCTACTAAAGTAGCTGCGTTACGTGCCTCAGTAATTGGTAAAGCTGCATATGATACATAAGTATCGAATATTTTTCTTCTATCCGCTTTTAATCCTAAGCGATCATAGTTTTGACTATCATCATTCCATTTTTGTAACTCAACAATTAAAGATATTCTTTTCTTTTCTCTGTAAGACTTAACGCCATACAAATAAACTACATTAACAACCCCGACTCCACGAATCTCTAAATATTTTTTCAAAACATTCGGAGCTTCTCCGACAAGCATACCCTTTTCTACTTGATAAATTTCTACAGTATCATCAGCTACCAAGATATAGCCTCGCCTTATAAGTTCTAACGCAACTTCACTTTTACCAAGACCACTTTTACCTGTCATTAAGACACCAACACCATTAATATCTAGCAAAACACCATGCATAGTTGTTCTTTCCGCTAAAGCTGCTTGTAAGAATGAATACAGTTCGCTAACAAGCGATGTAGTTTTATAAAAACTTTTTAATATTGGGATATTATAGATGTCGCCATAATGAATAAAAACTTCAGGCACATCTACATTCTTAGTGAATATAAAGGCTGGAGCGTCCTTTTCAAAAAGAGCTTTAATTCTTTCTTCTTGAAGTTCCGTCTCCAAAGAATGAAAGAAAGCGGCTTCTTTAGAGCCCATAATTTGGATTCTGTCATTCTCATAGAACTCTAACATCCCAGCTAATTCAATACCGGGCTTAACTAAGGCCGGATTGAATACTTTTCGGCTAACTCCTTCATGACCAGCTAAAAGTTCTAATCTTAACCCTTCAATAACTTCTTTAATTGTTACTGATGTCATACAATTCACCTTCTTCGTCTTAATCTCTTTAAATTAATTTGCTTAACGATTCTTATGTAGATGATTTTAATTATTGTTCTTACAAAATGTAAAAACATAACAAATATTATCGGATCCCAATGACTATTAAAATAAAATTGATCTCTAAAAATTACTAAATCTATAAAATATAATAAAATTAAGTTCATCAAAAAGAAAATCAAACCCGAAGAAAACACTACGACTGACATGAAATTTTTGACTAAATATCTTCTTAATAATTCTTCATAAAACGTTAATATTAAAGCTATCAAAACAATATAAATCGGATCTGCAATATAAGCAAAATTAATCAAGTTAAACAAAACAAAAATTATGAGAAAATTAACCACAAAACTAAGAAGCAAATTTACAAAGATGTTCCTTGAGTATTCCATACCAAGGTTGATTTTAATTACAACAGGTCCTCTAGGGCCTAAATTCTTCTTTTGTTTTTGCTTTTCTTCTTCGTTTTGTTTACGAACTTGCTCAATCAGTTTTTCTAATTCTTCAATTTCTTTTCTTATATCTTTATCGTCTTTATCCATAGTAAAATCCCTTGATTATTTAATACAACTATAATATCATAATTAACTCAAAATTACGAGATATTATCCTTATGCCTTTAATATTTCCTTTAAATATTGACCTGTATAAGATTTTTTATTTTTAATGACTTCTTCCGGCGTTCCTAAAGCGATTATTTCTCCGCCTCTATCTCCGCCTTCTGGTCCTAAATCAATGATATGGTCGGCAACTTTAATTACGTCTAAATTATGCTCAATCAATATAACAGTAGCTCCTTTATCGACAATATCATTCAAAACTTCAATCAACTTTTTAATATCATGTGTGTGTAATCCTGTAGTCGGTTCATCTAAAATATAAATCGAATGATTAGAAATCTTCTTATATAGTTCACTAGCGAGTTTAACTCTTTGTGCTTCACCACCAGATAGTGTTGTCGAAGACTGTCCTAGTTGTATATATCCTAACCCCACATCATTAATGGTTTTTAAACGATTATAGATTTTCGGAAGGTTTTCAAAGAATTTTAAACTTTCCTCTACTCGCATATTCAACACGTCAGCTATAGTTTTACCTTTATATTTAACTTGCAATGTTTCTTTATTATATCTCTTACCATGGCATTCTTCACATTCCACATATAAATCTGGCATAAAGTGCATTTCGATTTTTATAACGCCATCTCCTTGGCAATGTTCACATCTTCCGCCTTTAACGTTGAAAGAAAATCTCCCTTTATCATAACCTCTAAGCTTCGCTTCTTTTGTTCTTGCGAAAAGGTCGCGAATATGGTCAAAAACTCCAGTATAGGTAGCCGGATTAGATCTAGGGGTTCTACCAATAGCAGACTGATCTATATCAATTATTTTATCGAATATTTGATAATTCTCAATTCTTTCTACTTTTCCAGCAGTTTCATTTCTTCTCGTAATCAAATTTGCTAAATTAGTATATAAAACATCATTAACTAACGATGATTTCCCAGAACCTGAAACTCCAGTAACAACAGTAAAACATCCGATTGGAAAATCGACAGAAATATTTTTTAGGTTATTTTGAGAGGCTTTTTCAACCCTTAAATATCCATTATTATGTTCTCTTCTTTTTTTAGGAATCGGTATTTTATACTCGCCTCTTAAATACTTAGCGGTAATTGACTTTTCATCTTTTAATAACTCTGCAGGGGTTCCAACAAAAACAACTTCGCCTCCGTGATCACCTGCTCCTGGCCCAATATCAACAACTAAGTCACTATCCATAATCATTTCATGGTCATGTTCAACAACAATCATTGTATTTCCTAAATCACGCATATCTTTTAATGTATTTATAAGTCTTCGATTATCTCTTTGGTGAAGGCCAATTGAAGGTTCATCCAAAACATACAAAACTCCAGTTAATCTAGAACCTATTTGTGTTGCTAATCTTATTCTTTGGGCTTCACCACCAGACAAAGTACCAGCAAGTCTTGATAATGACAAATAATCTAGTCCCACATTAATTAAAAATCCTAACCGAGCCTTCATTTCCTTAATAATTGGTTTAGCAATCTCAAATTCTTTTTCCGTTAAATTGATATTATTTAAGAAATCCACTAAGTGCAAAATACTTAATTCGGATATTTCATAGATATTCAATCCGTCTACATAGACAGATAAGGCTTCTTGATTGAGTTTTTTTCCATGGCAAACATCACACGGAATATCATTCATCATTGACTCAATCCAATTTCTAACAGCTTTAGATGTAGAACTTAAATATCTTCTTTCTAAACTTGTAACAACACCTTCAAAAGGCCTTTTTGCATTGTGATACATGTTACCAGTTCTTGAAATATAACGGAAATTAATAAGTTCATTAGTACCGTATAAAATAACATTCTTTTGTTTTTCGGTCAAATCTCTAAATGGTTTATCTAAAGGTATATCCAAAGCGATAGCTGTTTGTTCAATTTGTTGATAATAAAGCGAATCCATATTTGCATATTTTCTAAAGACATTTTCTCTTAAACTTAATCCTTGATCTGGCAATAAGATATTTGGATCAACTTTTCGTTTAAATCCTAATCCCGCACAAGTTTCGCAAGCTCCGTAAGGAGCGTTAAAAGAAAATAGTCTCGGTTCTAATTCCGGTACTGTAAATCCACAAATAGGACAAGCGAAATGTTCGCTGAATAATTGTTCCTCGCCATTAATTAAAACTTTTACATGTCCTTCTCCAAGTTTCGATGCTACTTCTAACGAGTCATATAATCTTGATGTTGCACTCTCTTTAACGATGATTCTATCAATCACAACATCGATATCATACCTTAGATTCTTCTCTAATTTAATATCTTCATCTAACTCATGTTCTTCTTTATTAATCCTTACTCTTGTATATCCATCTTTTCGTAAATTCTCAATAATATTTTTATGCGTACCCTTCTTTCCTCTTACAATTGGGGCTAAAATAACAAGCTTTTGACCATCGTTCTCTAAAACTTTATTAGTCATCTCTTGTATCGTTTGAGATTTTATTTCAATTTTATGAGTAGGACAATATACTCTACCAATTCTTGCAAAAAGCAATCTAACATAGTCATATATTTCCGTAACTGTTCCTACAGTGGACCTTGGATTGTTAGATGTGGTTTTTTGATCTATCGATATCGCTGGAGATAAACCTTCAATAACATCAACATCCGGTTTTTCCATATTTCCAAGAAATTGTCTTGCGTAAGAACTCAAAGATTCGACGTATCTTCTTCTTCCTTCTTCATATATAGTATCAAATGCCAAACTGGTCTTTCCTGAACCGGAAAGACCTGTCATAACAATTAATTGATTTTTTTTAAACTCAAGGTCTATTGATTTTAAATTATTCTCTCTAGCACCCTTTATAGTAATATAATCACTCAAATTATCACCCGTTCTTTATCATGTCTACAAATTCTTCTTCATTGATTGTTTTTACACCTAAACTAATAGCTTTATCGTATTTTGATCCTGGACTGTCTCCGACTAAAACATAATCTGTTTTGTTTGATACGGCGGAGCTTACATTACCCCCGAATCTTTCAATAATTGCTTTAGCTTCATTACGAGAATAACCTTCTAAAGTACCAGTAATTACAAATGTTTTATCCGCAAAAATACCAGAACTTGAGATTCTGTCATCTTCATACATCGTATTAACATCAAGTGCTTCTAGTTCATATAACATATCAATCATTTCTTGTTTATGGAAATATTGATATACAGAATTAGAAGTTGCTTCGCCAATATCTTTTATAGTTCCTAGTTCTTCAATAGAAACATTCAGAAAATCAAAAAGATTATGATGATTTTGGGCTAATACTTTAGCTGTTTTAGCCCCAACATGTCTAATACCTAATCCAAACAATAATTTATCGAGGTTATTAGATTTTGAAACTTCAATCGCTTTAAGCAAATTATCAATACTCTTCTCGCCAAAACCTTCTTTTTTGATTAACTCATTTCGATGGTTTTCTAGTTTAAATATATCAGCAATATTTCTAATATATCCATCGTTGTAGAATTCGGTTAGAATTGCTTCACCTAACCCATCAATGTTATAAGCTTCTCTTGAAGCGAAATGAATCAAACCTTCCAAATGCTTTGCTTCACAATTAGGGTTCAAGCAATAATAATCAGCCTCTGATGCGTTACGAATAAGTTCAGTTCCGCATATAGGGCAATTCTTTATCATTTCAAAAGCTTGTTCTTTGCCAGTTCTTCTTTCTTTAACAACCCTTAAAACTTCTGGGATTATCTCTCCAGCTTTTCTAACAACTACATAGTCCTTAATGTGAATATCACGATCGTTGATAAAATCTTCATTATGAAGAGTAGCTCTAGAAACTAAAGAACCCGATATCATAACCGGTTTGAGTTTAGCTACAGGTTTTACTACTCCTGTTCTACCTATTTGAAAATCAATTGCTTCTAATACAGTTTCAACCTCTTCAGCCGGAAACTTAAAAGCTGTAGCCCATTTTGGGAACTTTGAAGTATAACCAATTTCATTATATAAATCAAGTTCATTGACTTTTATTACTACACCGTCAATTTCATAATCTAATTGATTTTTAAAATCTTTTACTCTTTCAATAAAGTTAATAACTTCCTCGATGTCTTTACAGAATACTGTATTATCATTAACCTTAAAACCAATACTTTTTAATTCTTTAATGATTTCAAAGTGATTTTGATTATCTAAACCGAATCCATAATAAATAAAGACATCGAGATTTCTTTTAGCGACTATTTTAGGATCTAGTTGCCTAATGCTTCCAGCTGCCGCATTTCTTGGATTCTTAAAAAGTTCTTCATTATTTCTTAGCTTTTCTTCATTTATACGATTAAAGTTTTTCTTACTTAGAAAGATTTCGCCTCTTACTTCTAGCGGTTCGTCAAAATCAATTTTTAGTGGTATTGATTTTATAGTTTTGACATTCTCAGTTATGTCCTCACCTAAAATTCCGTTACCTCTAGTAGCGGCTCTTTTGTAATATCCATTTTCATATTTAATAGAAACTGATAATCCATCGATCTTTAAGTCAACCGTGAAAGTGTATCTGTTTACGGCCTTTTTAATCTTTTTATCGAAGTCTCTTAACTCATCATAACTAAAGACATTGTCTAAAGAAAGCATCGGAATGTCATGTCTGACCTTCTCAAATTTTTCACTTACATCTCCACCAACTCTTTGTGTTGGAGAATCTTGTGTTTTGTACTCTGGATATTCATTTTCGAGCTTTATTAACTCTTTCATTAATTTATCAAACTCATAATCTGTTACGCTTGGGCTATCTAATACATAATACTCATAACTATACTTGTTTAATAACGACTTAAGTTCTTCAATTCGCTTCTTTATTTCCATAATTACTTCACCACCTCATAGCTTGGATGATCTTTAATTAAAATTTTAATGCCGATTGGACTTGGAAAAGCTACTCTAATTTTGTCGTCTTCTATCGAAACAACAACGCCTTTATCAAATGTTTTATGCATTATCTTATCTCCAACACTAACATTTTTAACTGTTTGTTGGTAAGTTATCAATTCTTCATCCATTTCTAAAACTTTACGATGTTTAGGTTTATCATAAACTTCTTTTTTAGGTTGATACATTCCTTTTCTCTCAACAAATTCTTCTGGTATTTCTTCAATAAATTGAGAATCCAAATTAGTCATATATCTACCATACATGAATCTTGTTTGACAGTTTGTTAAGAAAACTTGTTCTTTCGCTCTTGTTAGCGCCACATAAAACAGTCTTCTTTCTTCATCTACATCAAATCTATCCATTAAACTTTGACTAGATGGAAATAAAGTTTGCTCCAAACATGTTATGAAAACATATTTGAACTCTAACCCTTTTGCCGCATGAACAGTCATGAGGTTTACATACTCGCCATTCTCGTCAATTTCTTGAGCTTGTTCATGTAATGCTAAATCATTCAATAAATTAACTAAAATTTCATAATTAGTGAAGTTGATATCATAACCAGCTATTTTTTCCATGATAAGACTTTTAAATTCATTAAGATTATCAAGTCTTCTTTCGGATTGAAAACTTTTATCTAGTGTTGCATCATCACTCTCTAACATAGCTTTGTACCCAGACTTTTCAATAAGTTCATCATATGTATCAAGTAAAGATCTTTGGTTAATCTTTTCTTTTAATGATAAAATCAAATTCTTAAATTCTATCATTGCTTGCTTACTTTTTCCTTTTATAATATCGCTCTCTTCGTCTATGCAATCGAATAGTTTAATGTTATTAGATTCCGCTTCTTCAACAATCTTCTGAAACGTTGCATTTCCAATTCCCCTCTTAGGCGTATTATAAACACGCGAAAAAGAATAATCATCACCCATATTAATAACAAGATGTAAATAAGCTATAATGTCTTTTATTTCCTTACGCTTGTAAAACGAGATGTTCCCAATTACTCGATGCGGAATATTAAACTTCAAAAATATATCTTCAAATCTTCGACTCATAGCGTTGTTTCGGTAAAGAATTACGATATCATTTAACTTTTCGCCATCTTTCCAAAAACTTCTAATCTTGTCGAAAACATAATAAGCCTCTTCTTCATCTGTCCCGGCTTTGAAAAAAGTTATTTTATCTCCAGGCCCTAAACTAGAAAACAATTCTTTCTTTATTCTATTTCTATTATTTTTTATTACTGAATTAGCAGCTTTTAATATATTATCTCTAGAGCGGTAATTTTGATTCAGTAATATTGTTTTATACTCAGGAAAATCACTCATGAACTTCTTAATATTTTCAATATTTGAACCTCTAAAAGCATAGATACTTTGATCTTCATCGCCGACAATAAATAGATTACGATGATTTATTGATAATAATCTTACTATTTCATATTGTAAATTGTTAGTATCTTGAAATTCATCAACCAAGACATACTCAAACTTATCTTGATACTTCTTTAAAACGTTTGGAAACTGTTTAAATAAATCAAGAATCAAGACTAATAAGTCTTGAAAATCAACTAAATTATTATCTTTCAAATACTTATTGTACAAAGGATATAGTTGAATCACCATTGACCTAATTGGTTCGCCTATTCCGTTAATTGATGTATGTCCACCTTTAATAGCGGAAAATAAATGGGATGTTATTTTCGGTGAAAAGTTTTTACGATCATAATTATGATCTTTCATAAGGTTTTTTACAATTATTGTACTGTCTTCATCATCAATGATTTGAAAATCTCGTGTAAATCCTAGATTATGAATTTCGCTACGTAGTATTTTCGATCCCATAGCGTGAAAAGTGGAAATCCAAGCTCCTTCTACAGAACTATCAAGAAGTTTTCCAACTCTTTTTCTCATCTCTTCCGCAGCTTTGTTAGTAAATGTAATAGCTAATATATTGCCAGGAAAAATTCCGTTTTCTTCAATTAAATAAGCGATTCTTCTTGTTAGAACGCGTGTTTTACCGCTGCCAGCACCTGCTACAGCCATAATTGGTCCATGTACAGTCTTAACAGCCAAAACCTGTTGTTCATTAAGATTATTCAGTATCAATTCTTTCACGTTATCACCTTTAAATATTATATCATAATCTTGCAGATATAATAATATATATGAACGATATTTCTCGGAAAGCATCTACTGAGCATATGCTTTGAAATACATCGAGATTTGTGAGATAATTAGGGTACAAACAAATACGAAGGAGTGATTTTATAATGAAACACATTTTACCAGAACTATCTTATAAATACGATGCATTGGAACCTTATATCGATGCAAAAACTATGGAAATTCATCATACCAAACATCATCAAGGCTACATAACAAAATATGTTAATGCCCTTGAAGGACATAACGAATTACTAAACAAAGATGTTGAAGAGGTTCTAAAAAACATTAATTTAGTACCAGAAAAAATTCGCCAAGCTGTAATAAACAATGGTGGCGGCTACTTTAATCACAGACTTTTCTGGGAGATTATGTCACCTGAAAAAACTGCTATGAGCGAAAAGTTAGAAAAAGCAATTAACAAAGACTTTGGATCAGTTGAAAAATTCAAAGAAGAATTCTCAAATGCTGCAGCTACTAGATTCGGTAGTGGATGGGCATGGTTAGTAGTTAATAAAGACGGAAAACTAATCGTCACATCAACAGCTAATCAAGACGCACCTTTTGATAAAGGAAATCCAATTTTAGGATTAGATGTCTGGGAACACGCATATTATCTTAATTATCAAAACAGAAGACCAGATTATATTGAAAATTTCTGGAATGTAGTTAACTGGAAAAAAGTATCAGATAATTTTGATAAAGAATGTAAATAAGTATATATTAAAACGCCCTATGGCGTTTTTTTATTGCCTTTATTTCAGTAAAAATAATAAAAGTGATATAATAATTACAGAAACTATTGAGGTGAGTTATGAAAAAATTATTAATAGTTGTAGATTATCAAAATGATTTTATTGATGGCAGTTTAGGTTTTGAGTCTGCTATCAATATTAAAGATAACATAATCAAAAAGATTATTGATTATAGGAAAGAAAATAATGATATAATCTTTACTATGGACACACACTCAGATGACTATCTAGAAACTGAAGAAGGAAGAAATTTAAATATTAAACATTGTATTAAAAACACCAAAGGTCATCAAATTCAATCTGATGTAAATGCTTTAAAAAGCCCAAAAGATAAGGTTTTTGAAAAACACACCTTCCCGTCCTTAGAGTTAGGAAAATATCTAGAAAACAAAAACTATGACCAAATAGAACTATGTGGTTTAGTGTCAAATATCTGTGTAATAAGTAATGCCATAATCGTAAAGAGCGCAGTTCCTAATGCTCATATTATAGTTGACGCTTTAGCAACTGACTCATATGATAAAGATTTACATAATAAAACTATGGATGTACTTGAAGGACTCCATATAGAAGTGGTGAACAAATGAAAAATTATCGAGAATCAATGCTAACGGATTTATATGAATTAACAATGGCTAACGGTTATTACTTGGAAAACAAACAAGATGATATCGGTTATTTTGATTTATATTATCGAAAAACAACTGACGAAGGTGGCTATGCTATTTTTGCTGGTTTGGAAACAATAATAAAATTTATTGAGTCGCTAAAATTTACCGAAGAAGATATTGCTTTTCTTCGTAAAAAAGCAATATTCAATGAAGGATTTTTAGAATATTTAAAAACCTTTAAATTCACTGGCGATATCTATTCTTTTAAAGAAGGAAGTATCATCTTCCCTAATGAACCGATTATGACAATTCGAGCTAAATTGATTGAAGCTCAAATAATCGAAACATTCTTGCTTCAAACAGTTAACCATCAAAGCCTAATCGCTACAAAAGCAGCAAGAATTAAACAAGCTGCTAAAGGCAGAATCGTACTTGAAATGGGAGCTAGAAGAGCTCATGGAGCTTCAAGTAGTGTTCTAGGTGCTCGTTCTGCTTATATAGCTGGTATTGACGGCACCAGTAATGTTCTAGCTGATCAAATTTATGGCGTACCTTCAGGTGGTACAATGGCTCATTCTTGGGTTCAACTTTTCGACAGCGAATATGAAGCTTTTAAAGCTTATGCTAAGCATTACCCTAATTCAACGACTTTTCTAGTAGACACTTATGATACTCTAGATAGTGGCGTACCAAATGCAATAAAAGCTATTAAGGAAGTATTAATTCCACTGGGAGCTACGAACTACTCAATAAGAATTGATTCAGGCGACCTGACTTATCTAGCAAAACAATCAAGAGCTTTACTAGATGAAGCTGGATTACAAAATTGTAAGATAGTTGTAAGTAATGCACTTGATGAAAGATTAATCAACACACTTCTATCTCAAGGCGCTCCGATTGACGTGTTTGGAGTCGGAGAAAGACTTATCACCGCAAAAAGCGATCCTGTATTTGGTTCTGTCTATAAACTAGTCGCAATTGAAAAAAATAATGAAATTATTCCTAAAATCAAAATAAGTGACAATGTTGAAAAAATAACTACTCCACATTTCAAAAAAATATACCGTATTTATTCTAAAGATAGTAAAGCTGAAGCGGACTTAATAACAATTCATAATGAGGTAATTGACTCTAATAAACCATTAACTATTTTTGATCAACATAATACCTGGAAAACAAAAACATTTACTAATTATACAGTAAAAGAACTTCATCATACTATATTCAAGAATGGTGAATTAGTCTATAAAAGCCCTAAAATAAAAGCAATTAGAGAATTTGCTTTTGAAGAACTAAATAGTCTTTGGGATGAAGTAAAAAGATTTGACTTTCCTCATAAATACTATGTAGACTTATCAAAAGCGCTTTGGGATGTAAAACAAAACCTAATAAATTCAAATTAAAAGAGACGAAATTTTTCGTCTCTTGTTCTTTAATTAAATGATGATTTTAATTCAACGATTCGATTAAAAATTAATCGATCTTTTTTTGAATCATAATCAGTAGTAAAATATCCTTTTCTTATAAATTGGAATCTTTCTAGAACTGAAGTATCAATTAGTGATGGTTCAACGAACCCTTTAAATGTTGCCCATGAATTAGGATTCAATCTTGTAAATAAATCTTTTTTCCCATCAGAATCAGTAAGTAATGGTTCAAACAAGTTAATCTCCGCTGGTAAAGCTGTTGATGCTTCTACGAAATGAATATTTCCATTTGGTTTTCTTTCATCAAAACCACTACCTGATTTCGTTAACTCATCATAAGTACAATGTAGCTCTTTTATCGAACCATCTTCATTATAAATGACTTCATTACATTTAATGAAATATGCATGCATTAATCTGACTTCAATACCTAAGGATAATCTCTTCCATTTTTTATTTGGTTTTTCTTCGATAAAATCTTCTCTTTCGATGTAAATTTCTTTACCAAAAGCGATCTTACGTTTACCTAATTCTAAATTATCATTATTGAATTCAACATCAATCCACTCTACATTATTATCTGGGTAATTTGTAATTATTACTTTTAACGGATCAATAACAGCGTTTACTCTTTTAACCTTAGTATTCAAGTCATTTCTTAGAGAGGTTTCTAACATTTCGCTTGAAACAGTAGAGTTAATTCTTGAAAGTCCCGTGGACAAAATAAAGCTAACAATTGATTCCTTAGTATAGCCTCTTCTTCTTAATCCAGCCAATGTAGGCATTCTAGGATCGTCATAGCCTTTAACCATTTTTTCATCAACTAATTGTTTTAAGTATCTTTTTGACATAATGGTATTTGTAATATTAAGTCTTCCAAATTCATATTGGTGAGGAACATGCTCCATTTCACATTTTTCAACGAACCAATCATATAAAACTCGGTGATCATCATATTCCAATGAACAAAGTGAATGAGTTACGCCTTCAAAAGCATCTTGCAAAGGATGAGCGAAATCATACATTGGATAGATGCACCATTTGTTTCCCGTGTTATGATGTTCAATATGAATTATTCTATAAATTACCGGATCTCTCATATTCATATTCGGAGAAGACATATCAATTTTAGCCCTTAAAGTCTTTTCACCATCTTGATATTTACCATTCTTCATGTTTTCAAACAACATAAGATTTTCTTCAATACTTCTATTTCGATATGGAGAATCTTTTCCTGGAGTTGTTAATGTTCCTCGATATTCTCTCATTTCATCTGGGTTTAAATCACAAACATAAGCCAAACCTTTTTTTATTAATTTAATCGCTAATTCAAAAGTTGCTTCAAAATAATCTGAACCGAATAAAATATTAGCTGGTTTATATCCTAACCATTCAATATCTTTTTTTATCGCTTCAACAAAAGAACTATCTTCTTTTACCGGATTGGTATCATCAAATCTTAAATTTGTTTTTCCACCAAAATGTCTCGCTAATTCAAAATTAGTAATTATCGCCCTTGCATGCCCTATATGCAAATATGCATTAGGTTCTGGTGGGAATCTAGTTATAATTTCATTAACTTTTCCGCTATTTAAATCCTCTTCCATAATTGATTTTATGAAATTTGATGTTATTTCCATTTCTATTCCTCCATATTTAGTCTTGATTGACCATTTAGATACAAATCATCTGCTTTAAATCCCTTTTGATACTGAAAATATCCCGCTGTAGCAATCATTGCTGCATTATCAGTGCAATATGCCATATTTGGAAAATATATCGGCACATCTTTAATTTTCTCTATCATTTTTCTTCTTAAACCCGAATTTGCAGCTACGCCTCCAGCTACAATAATCTGTTTTATATTATACTCATTTTTTGCCATAATAGTTTTATGAACCAATACATCTGTAACTGCTTCTTGAAAACTTGCGCAAAAATCTTCAATATTTATATCTTCTTTACGCTGGACCATATTATGATGAGTGTTAATGACATGAGATTTTAAACCTGAGAAACTAAAGTTATAATCTCCGCTATCAATCATTGGTCGAGGAAAATTCAAAGTATCTTTCCCTTTATTTGCCATCTTATCAACAATTGGTCCGCCTGGGTAAGGTAAACCTAAAACTCTTGCAACTTTATCGTATGCCTCACCGACAGCATCGTCTTGAGTTTCTCCTAGTTTAAAGAAATCATAATGCTCTTTCATTAATATTAATTCCGTATGGCCGCCTGAAACTACTAAAGCTAAAAGCGGAAATTCCATCGTATTATCAATATTATTTGCATATATATGTCCAGCAATATGATGAACTCCAACAATAGGGATATCATAATTTAAGCTTATTACCTTTGCCGCGTTAACTCCGATTAGTAAAGAACCTATCAATCCTGGCCCTTTAGTAACCGCAATCAAATCTAAATCTTCATATTCAATCTGAGCTTCCTTGATAGCTTTATCGAAAACATAGGTAACGCCCTTTACATGTTCTCTTGAAGCTATTTCTGGAACAACTCCCCCATATTCCTTATGAATATCTATCTGTGATAAAACAACATTAGATAAAACTTTTTTACCGTCTTTTACAACGCTAACACTGGTTTCATCACAACTAGTTTCAACTCCTAGTACATACATATTATTCACTTCCCAATCTTTTATACATTAAATAAGCATCTTCGCCATTATTATAATATGCTTTTCTAATAGAAACTTGCTTAAAACCAGATTTAACATACAAATTTAACGCAGCTATATTCGATGGTCTAACCTCTAAAGTAACTTCGATGACGCCATACTCACTTAATATTTCTAAAGTATTATCTAAAAAATACTTACCATACCCTCTTCTTCGAAGTTCTTCAATAACAACAAAAGAGTTTATTTGTGCTTTATCTTCATCAATCCAAAGTATTATATAACCAAGAACTTCTTCATCCACCAATAAATAGAAGTGGATCAAAGGATTGTAAAAATCCTCATATAGTTTTTCTAGCGTAGTAAAATTATGAAAATATTTATTCTCATATTCTAGTATTATTCCTAAATCTTCTAATACGGCTTTTCTAATTTTCATTTCTTAAGTTTCTCTCCGCTTCAGTAACTTGGAGATAGTTTGGAGTTAGACTATGTACATCGTCTACTTTGATTAATATGTTAGATTTTAATATCTTATTTACGTCTGGTTTTCCTTCTTCTACAACTTCAAAATCAATCTCTAGAGAAGTCTTGAATTTTTCAATATTTTGTAGGCAATCATCTTTAACTATATTTAATTTTTCGTCACTATTAGCATATAAACCCATAAATGCATTTCCTCTTCTTGCGTCAATAAGGGCTAAAACATAAGGTTTGTTTGATGAAGAAGCCATTAAAGCTAGTGATGAAACTTTATATAAAGATAAATTATTAAGATAAGCAATCATCTTAGCAACCGTAACTCCGATTCTTACTCCAGTATAACTACCCGGTCCTACACCAACGATTATTTCATCAATTTCTTGTAATTTGATTTTTTCATTTTCCAACATTTTTTGAAGATAAGGAATAATCGTTACAGAATGATTATTTATACCTACTTCATAAAAATGTTGTTTTTCAACTCCATCAATCACTAACGATAAGAAGATATATTTAGTTGCTGTATCTATTATTAATTGCTTCAATAATTTTTTCATATCTTCCCTTTCCTTCAATTAATAGACTTCTTTGAAATTCTCCATCTGCTTGAATATCTATTGTTAGTAATTCTTCTGGTAATTGATCTCTTATATATGTATACCACTCAATTACACTTACACCTTCACCATATATAAAATCATCCAACTCGTAATCATATCCAACATCTTCTAGTCTATATACATCCATATGATATAAATCATAATTCCCTTGATAAATCTTCAAAATTGTAAAAGTTGGTGAATTTATATTATCATTCACACCGATATTTTTTGCTAAATATTTCGTAAATGTTGTTTTCCCCGATCCTAAGTCACCTGCTAAACCTATTATCATACCTGAAAACGCATAATCAGCAATAATTTTTGCTAATTTTTTTGTATCTTCAATTGAATTTAAAACTATTTTTGTTTTCAAATAAATACACTCATTTCTCATAAATATTCATAGTAAAATTATATCATATAAACCGTAAAAACAAATCAAAATCATGTTATAAGGTACTTTTTCATTACAATCTAAAACATTTATATCCTTAAAATTATTCTTTATGTTATAATAATTCATGATGATTCAGGTAAAAATAAGGAGCTTATAATGTTTCTAATCGTACACAATCCTCTATCGAGTAATCGCAAGTCTAAAAAAACCACATATAAGTACGTAAAATTCTTTAAAAAATATAAAATACCTTTCCGTTTAAGATCGACTTTAAAAATTAAAAACTTAAACGTATTTCTTGATTCTAATCCAGAAATCACTGATATTTTATACTTAGGTGGAGATGGTTCAATCAATCACTTAATCAATAATGTTGATGTCAATGATATCAAGCAAAACATATATCTTGGCAAAAGCGGTTCCGGAAATGACTTTTTACGTACGTTAAAGAAATTTAAAGAAGCCAATATTACTCTAGGTGAAGCGAAAACCAACATTGGCTCTACTAAATTTATTAACGGATGCGGACTAGGTTTCGACGGGTTAGTTTGTCATTATGTTAATAACGACAAGAAAAAAGGAAAATTATCTTATTTTATAAACGTTTTTCGTTCCATAATTAAGTATCAACCAGTTGAAATCGATATAAATGTTGATGGTAAGGATTACCATTTCAAAAAAGTGTTTATTTCCGCAATTCAAAACGGAAGATATTTTGGTGGAGGCATGAAAGCTACTCCAAACGCCGATCCAACAGATGATAATTACATAATCTGCGTTGCTCATAACTTATCAAAATTAACCCTTCAACTTCTACTATTAACAATTTATCCTGGATGGCATAGATTCATAAAAGGAAAAGTAACGATGTTAACCGGAACAAATATTAAAATTAAACATCCTTCAGAAACCTATTTCCAAGCAGACGGTGAAGTAATGGGTAATATTAATGAAGTCGAAATTAAACCTATTCAAAAACGAACATTCATTGCTTTTAACAAAAAAGAGTTTAAAAATAAATCAGCCACTAAATGATGGCTGATTTTTTTTATAAATTCTCTTCCAGCTTTTTTCTTAAAGCTTCATAGCCAGGTTTGCCAAGCAAAGCAAACATATTCTTTTTATATGCTTCTACTCCAGGTTGATCGAATGGATTAACTCCCAACAAATATCCGCTTACTCCAACGGCTAACTCAAAAAAGTAAACCAAATATCCAAATGTGTAAGGACTAATCTTATCAATTTCGATAACTATATTAGGAACTCCTCCGTCTCTATGAGCTAATAAGGTTCCTTGAAGTGCTTTCTTATTTACAAAGTCTAAACCCTTTTGTTTTAGGTAATTTAAGCCATCTAAATCGTTTTGCTCTTCTTCGATTATTACATCTTTTTCTGGATTCTTAACATTTATAACTGTTTCAAAAAGAATTCTTTCACCATCTTGGATATACTGTCCCAAAGAATGAAGATCTGTTGAAAAAGAAGCGCTTGATATAAATAATCCTTTATGATCTTTTCCTTCTGATTCTCCAAATAGTTGTTTCCACCATTCAGCAAAATATGTTAATTTAGGTTCATAGTTTACTAACATCTCGATACTATAATTATTTCTATATAATAGATTTCTCAACGCTACATACATATGAACATCATTCTTATAAACACTATACTTATCATATTCTTTTCTTGAAGCTTTAGCTCCAGCTAACATTTGCTTAATGTTAATACCACTAGCAGCTATCGGCAATAAACCTACCGCTGTTAAAACTGAAAATCTTCCTCCGATATCATCAGGCACTACGAATGTTGTGTAGCCATTTGAGTTAGCCAATTCTCTTAAAGCGCCTTTAGACTTGTCAGTTGTTGCATAAATTCGGTTAGCTGCCTCTTTTTCGCCATATTTTTCTTCTAACAATCTTTTTAATACTCTAAAAGCGATAGCTGGTTCAGTAGTTGTCCCAGATTTCGATATCACGTTAATTGCAAAATTCTTATTTTTTAGAAAATCTGCTAATTCATTTAGATACGTACTGCTCATATTATGTCCAGCAAATATTATGTCTACATTCTTTCTCTTTGGAAAATAAGGTTTTAAAAATTCAATAGCTGCTTTAGCCCCTAAATAAGATCCTCCAATACCAATGACAACCAATATATTAGCTTGCTTTCTTATCTTTTTCGCAGCTTCGTAAATTCTTTCAATCTCGTCATTATCATAGTTTTCTGGTAAATCTAACCAACCTAAATATTCACTTCCAAGACCGCTTTTATCTTCTAGCATTTTTCTCGCTTGTTTAATCTCTTTATTGATTGAATCAAGATCTTTATCATTAATAAAAGGTAAAGCAAATCTATAATCTAAATTTAAATGTTTACTCATTATAATATCCTCCTATATACAACAAATATTATAACATAAAGATATCAAATCCAGCCTCTTAATGTTCAAAATGCAACCACTTTCATTAAAAAAACAACTCAAATTTTATACAAAATTTGAATCGCCTTTTTCTAGTTATTGTCTTTTTGATACTTTTCAACCCAAGCTTTTAGTTGCGTTTCAAAAGGTTTGAAACCACTTGTAACTTCAGTTGATTCTCTTTTTTTACGTCTTTTCTTATTTTGGGTTTTATAACTTAAACTAAGTTTATTGTTATCAATTTTGATAACTTCTAGCGTTACTTCATCCCCGACACTAAGATAGTCTTCTATACTTCTAACATAACCATCACTAATTTCTGAAATATGGATTAATCCATCAATCTCATTGTCAATTTTAACAAATGCTCCGTATGGCTTAATATTAGTAATCCGACCTTTGACGATGTCACCTTGTTTCATATTTAACACCCCTCAAAGAAACTGTAAATATTATAACACATCACAGTTTTTTTTCAAGTAATAATCCCGCTCGATAAAAATAAAAGACTAACTCTAAAAAAGTTAATCTTTATCTCCTACTGCATTATGAGCAATTGAACTAGCTGCAGCCGCTGCTATAGCACCAATAATATCATCCATAAAAGTATGACATTTATCAGGTTGCTTCCCAATTTCATCTAACTCACCAATTATACCTGGTTTCACTTTATCTACATAACCAAAATTAGTTAATCCTATCGATCCATAGACATTTGTAATTGATAAAACTAAGATTTCATCAATTCCATAAAGCGGATTGTCTTCACTGACCAAAGTTTGTAATGGTTCAGAAAGCATTTTCTTTTCAGCTAACATGTCTAGTTCTAATCCTGTAACAATTGCGTTTTGAACTTCTCTTTTGTCCAAAACTCTACTAACAGCATTTAAACAAAGCTCATTAGTAATATTAGGAATGTATTTTTTTTGCAAATCATAAACAATTTCAACAATTTTATCAAGAGTAACTCCTCTTGATTCAAGCAAATTTACACAAATTTCCTTCATTCTTTTTTGTTTTTCTACCATATATGCTCAACTCCTATAACTCCAGGAACTCTTTCCAAAAGTGTATCTTCAATCAAATCTGACATTGTAGACTCAAATCCAGCGCAACCTACACAAGCTCCTTGCAATTTAACATAAACTATTCCATCTTCAAATTTTACAAACTCAATATCGCCACCATCGCGATTAATATATGGTCTAATAAGTTTAATTACTTCTTTAATTTCAGCAATAATTTCTTCGTAATCCATTCAAATCACCTCTATTCTTCAAACTTCTTATTTTTATCATAATTAGGATTCTTTAAAATATAATAAGCACAGTTCGGTGAACACGATTCAACAACATAATCGGGAATTAATTGATAATTATCGTCTGAAAAACCTTTCAAACGCAAAATACCCGCCGAATAATCTCCGACTAAATAAGGATAAATATCAAAAAAATCTACATATCTCTTATTGAAGTCATCCATAACAAAGGCTTCACGATAATTTTTAATTAATTCAAATTCTCCATGCACTGATTCAATCATATAATATCACTCCTAGCATTAATATTTTATCACAGTAATATTTTTTTTAAAAACATATTTACTTTAAAAGAAAAAACTAAGAGAAAATCTCTTAGCAATTAATCTAACATATAATCTGACTTCTCTAAAATCACTACAGATTCGCAGATAATTCCTTCTTCTCTGCCTACAAATCCTAAGCCTTCAAATGTAGTAGCCTTGACTGATATTAAATGGATATCACAATTAAGGATTGAAGCTATGTTTTCTCTAATAGCTTTAATATAAGGTCTAATCTTTGGTTCTTGCAGAGAAACCATTGTATCGATATTTGATACTTCATATCCTTTTGAACTGATGTAATTAAATACTTCTTTCAATATTAATCCTGAATCATAATCTTTATATTTCGGATCATCATCGGGGAAAAATTTACCTAAATCTCCAAGAGCTAAAGCTCCCAACATAGATTCAGCAATCGCATGTAACAAACAATCTCCGTCAGAATAACCGACAGTACCTTTATAATGTGGTATTTCAATACCGCCTAAAATAAATTTTGATCCTTCTTGTAATGGATGAACATCTTTTGAAAATCCTATTTTAATCATAACAAAGCCTCCAAAATCTTTATGTCAAGTTCAGTGGTTAATTTAATGTTATTTTCATTGCCTTCTAATATTATAACATCTTCTTGTAGTTCTTGCATATATAAACTTGCATCGTCACTATAAGAATTTTCATTAACCATAGCTAACTCATAAGCCTTAATAATTTTATCTGTAGTAAAAGCCTGAGGTGTTTGTAATAACATATAATTATCTCTATTAACATAACTCTTCAATTTTCCGAATGAAACTTTAGCGATAGAATCTTTTACTTTTTTGGCTAAAACACAAGGATTTTCCTTTACTGTAATCTTCAACTTTTCAATATCAAATTTATCAATAAAAGGACGAGCACCATCATGAATCAAAACAAACTTATTGTTGACTTTCTTTAAACCGTTGTAAACACTTTCTTGTCTAGTGATACCACCTAGAGTTATTTTTATATCTTTTCCTTTTAGTAATTCTTTAACGTGAGATTGATCTTTTTCAGTTGTCACAATAATTATTTCCGAGAATGAAGAGTCTTTTAAAAAATACTCAACAGAATATTCTAAAATTGACTTTTGATGTATTTCATAAAAAACTTTATTATAACCCAAGTTCAAACGGGTTCCTTTTCCTGCCGCTAAAATGATTACCGAATACATAGCCTATCCTCCGAAAATTGAATAGTTTTGTTTGTTATTTCTAATCGCTTCTTCTAAAGCTTTATTACTTAAGCTTATAAACTCTGTGATTTCAATTGATTGCCACGGATCATTCTTAATTATTCCGATATTTGGATAAACAATTTGGACTATCCCACCAACATTAATTCTAACGTTAATTAAATCGCCACCACTGACCAAAGCTCTATGAAGATTAGCATATCTTTGTTCATCTTCAATTATTACTGCAAATTGAATTCCCGTAACCCTAAAAACTGTATAATTATCCTTCGCAAAATGAAACTTCATTTGCTTAATATATTCAGCTATCATTAAATTTCCAACGTCTCTACCAAAACGTTTGTTAATATCGGGAATATTAGTTAGATGCATCATTGCTAAATAGAATGGTTTTCTTTCTTTTCTCAAGTATGAAATTTGATTTGTCAAATCATCTTCACCCGGCAAACCATCTACTAACTGAAGTGATGTTTCTGGAAATAACTTTATATCTAACTTCTTAATAACAGATATTAAGTAGTCTAATTTATCATGACTAAAGATTTTTAATTTTTCTTCAACCCAAGTGTATGTATCACCTATTTTGAGACGATACTTGTGTAAAAACTCAGGTATCTTCTTACTGACTTTTTTCAAGTTTATAATGTATGAGGCTTTATCCTCTGGATGTAAGTAACTACTATACTCCTCTAGTGTCATTTGCGGTTTATCTGCATTAATTATTTTTAAAACTTCATCAGTCATAAACAAACCATTTCGGTCATCATCATAAAAAATTAAGCCATCATTTAGCAGTCCAATTGTATGAATAAATCTCTTTCTTAAAAGTTCTGATGAATCCCTTGTATTATTTAATTCTTTTTCTAATTCAAAAAAATCATAATCAGTTAAGTTCTGAGTGATCTTAATCTTATTTTTAAAACTAATGGCCAAAACAATAACAATTAAATATAAGTAATAATGAAGATATTCTTTTATATTTATATCCTCTAAGAAAACTAGAAGATCTGGAAAGAACTCAATTATAACAAATAAAATCAAGGAAAATATAACTAAAACCAATTTCCAGATACGAAGTTTTTTATATAAAATTGTACTGAATACAAATAGCAAGACAATTATTAAAATCGAGCCATAATATAGATAATCATTCATAATTTTCTCCTATTATTTCTTAATGCTAGTTCTAACATAGATAATTGGATAGAAATACGTTAATAATATTCCAAAGAATAAGAAGCTATAAAACATTGTTACATAACTGTTCCCAACTAAGTAAGTTCCTCCTAGAATAACTAAGAAGATGAACCCCCAGATAAAAGTTAATCCATTTGTGATTATTCTAAACAATTTGGTATTTCGATAATCTGATTTCATGTCGTATCGATGATAAAGATAAACAATAGGTTGATTAATTATCACCGAGGTTAAAAATACCAAAATAATAAATCCTAGAAAAATATCATCTGAATAAAAGTTATTAAATTTTGATATAACTATAGATAAGATTGAAAAGATAAGGAGACCCGAATTCAATACAATTTCAAACCAACTTATGTGCTCATAAGTTTGATATTTTATGATGCTTACTATAATGCTTAGACAAAAAGCTACTGGAAAAATATAAACATTGGGATAATAATTACTTAATAACGAAGCGATTGAATAGATAAATACATGCATAAAGAATAATTTTACTCCAAAATACTTATACTTTGATGTCAAATACTCCTCTTGAACAAACTCTTGATAATCATCGAGTTTAAATGCATCTACAGCTTTATAAAGCAGTTCTAAATCTCCGCGATATTTCAATGAACCTGATTCCAATACTGATTTAAAACTTGATTTTTTAAGCAATAAATCACTTAATTTGTCATTTGTTGTATAAATAGAAAGGTCTGAATTATTATATCTTCCATGGTGAACTATTATGTTCTTTCCTTTAGTTCTAATATAATAATTACTTTTCCCGATGTGAAAGTTAATATGTATTTCTTTAGTACCTAGCTTTTGGTAATCATAATTATGTCTTATCATCATCATGATTTCATCATTAGAGAAATACTCAAAATCATCGGTATTATCTCCATAATAGAGTTTATCTTCAATCTTATCTGCATAAATGATGCTTTGGTTAATCGCTCCAAAAAATCCTGCTTCCGGACGAATAAATTCTCCACCTATGAATAAATTTTCAAATACTTGGATATGTTCAAAAATTTCAACATTAATCATTTCATTTATTGATAAGTTTCTTCTTAGTTTGGAATCTCTAAGCATCGACAAATATTTAAATGATTTCCCGATTTTCAAATCGCCAATGAATTTTCTAAGTTTAGGAAGATAAATGTCAACTAACTTCAATAAGTCTTCCTTGCTAGGAACAACTTCTCCGACATAAGTAAAATCAATACATAATAAACCTTCTTTTTTACGCATATCTTGATTTATAGCTTTGCTATAATTATACATCCTCAATAGTTTTAATGGGTTTAAATTATCATTCTTGAAATAATATATCAAATCTTCAATACCAATATCGGTAAGCTTTGTGTTTAAAGCTAAATATAATGTAGAAATTTTCTGATCACTATTGATGTTTGGATAATACAAATTCAATAGTTCCAGATCTTTACTTGATATATCAAAATATTTTTCATAAAAATCAATCGGATTTCCGCTGGCGAAAAAATATTTTGCATAAATCAAGTTATTTTCCGTATCAATAATACATTCAATCTTTTTATCTTTTACAACAAACTCTTTAACCGAAGTTGATAAAAATGCTTTTGGATTAACTAAAGTAATCTTTTCAATAGCTTTTAAGCAAATGTCTTTATAAGAATTATTTAGTAGATAAAAACCTGATTCTAATCCTAAAAAGTAGTTAGAAAAAAAACTATAGGCATTTACTTGCTCTATCGGTAATCCACTTATAAAGTTGTTGTATGTAAATTCTTTAATTAGTTCATCGCTAGAAAAATATTTAACTAAAAGTTCCTCTAAAGAATAGTCTCCCCATTCAATCATCAAAGAGGATAGAGTATAATCCGTATTAATTAGCATATTTAAGAATTGTTCTTTATAATTTATATAATGTTTTTTCAAAATCTCGAAAAAGTTATCTATTTCTTTGATATTTTTAGGATAATGTCTTACGAGATATATTCTAAAACCTTCTAATGAACTAAGTTGCTTATGAAAATCACTATTTTGATTTATCAATGTATTTTCATCAATTTTTTCATAAGAAAGCGACTTAACTAAACCTAAATTATCTAAATATGCATATAAAAGCCCTGATTCATCTAAACCAGAAACGATATTGTTGCGATTGTAAGCGAGATTAAATTTTTTATCCGCAAAAGATAAACGAACCTTTTCAAAGTCACTACTCTGATGAGAATCTTGAAGTACTAAAACCTTTCTCATCTTCCTCGATAAAAACAAAGCGACGGTAAGAGCATATAAATCTTCACCAACTACTACTAAATCGTATATTTTCAAGTTCTCACCCCCTTAATATCAAATCAAATTATAACATAAACAAGGTAATATTTCTATTAGCCAAAAAAATAAAGCGCTAAAAGCGCTCTATTCCATTTTTAAAAATTTTTCAAAGTAGAGATTCAATGTTTCTCTACTAATATTGTACTCAATTTCCTTATTGACAGTAATACTTACATGTCCTGTTTCTTCAGAAACAACAATTGTAAAAGCATCACTTTGTTCACTAATACCTATTGCGGCTCTATGTCTAGTTCCAAAGTGCATAGGTAAGTCAGTTCTCTTTGTTGAAGGATAATATGCTTTTGCACAAAGAATTTTATCGCCTCTAATAATAACAGCTCCATCATGTAAAGGTGCATTAGGAATAAAAATCGAAGTTAGCAATTCTTTAGAAACATCCGCGTTAAGCATTAAAGCTTTGTTAACGATTTTTGATAAATCTACATTTCTTTCAACTGTTATCAATGCGCCAATTTGATTTTTAGATAAAAATTCCACGGCTTGATATAAATGATCAGCTAAATCATTATTAACAAAATAAGCTTTATCTCTCGACGACTTTATTCCTGTTTTTTTAGCAAACTTATAGATATCTTCAGTAAATATCATAAAAATCAAATAAATTACCGGTAAATAAACAACTATTCTTAGCCAAAGAGGTAGATTTACTACTTCTTCTGTAATCAAAAAGTACAAACTTGCAAGCGATAAAACCAAGAAAATAATCTTGGTAATTCCAGCTTTAATGTATGTAACTTTTGATTCCAACTGCAAAACAAACACTGCATACAAATATGTAATTATTACCAATAATTCAAAAATACTCATAATATTACCTCTATCTCAATTATAAACTATATTCTTTATGAAATAAATACTATTTTGCAACATCTGTCTTCTTGAAAACGATATCTAATGCAAAATATGCTATCGGTATTAAAAGTGCTGATGCAAAGAAAGGTGCTATTGATTTAGCAATAGGGTAAACTGCATAATCAATTCCAATCCAATTAATAACAATAAAATCAAATAATTCAGCTAATAAACTACTTACCAATAATCTAGATAAGAATACTAAAATGACAATTGAAAATTGCATAGTATTCTTGTTTTTTGGTTTAAAGGTAAAATATGCGTTTGCAAAATAAGAAAAAATTGAAGCCCCAATAAAAGCAATTGAGTTTGAGAAAAATGCACCGCCAATAAATCCTGTTGTATTCTCATTATAAATTAAAGAGTAAATCAATAGGTGAATAAACGTATTTAATATTCCAATAATTCCAAAAGTTAAAAATTTCTTAGTCAAAAAATGCTTTTTAACAAATAACCATATCTTATTCAAATGTTATATCCTCCGATGTTTCTTCCACCAAGTAAATAGGTCGATTGAGGATTTGCTTACGATTAGAGTAGAGCAAATATATCACCACGTATGAAAAAATGCTTAGAACTATAAATAATAACGACATATGAAGACTTAAAATCATACTTGTTAAATCTATTACATTAGTGAAATACAAAACTAAATCTGCAGCCACTAACAACAATCCCATAAAGAAGAATATTACTGGCAAAACTAATAGAATCGTTGAAAATTGATTCATTCCGTTAAAAGCGTATTTAACTAGAGATTTAAAACTCCATGAACTTTTTCCATGTTGTCTTGGGATAAAATCATATTCTATACATTTTCGTGGATATCCTACCCAAGAGAAAATACCTTTAATAAAACGATAATTATCTTTAATTTTCAAAAATGCATCAACAACTATCTTGTCCATCAATTGATAATCTTTTGCGCCATTGTCTAAAGGTTTTTCGGTATAAGCATTATAGATTTTATAAAATATATTCGCAAAAAATGTTCTTAATTTCGGTTCGCCTTTTCTAGATTTGCTTCTAGTATAAACAATTTTGTATCCTTCTCTATAATGTTTAACCATTTCCGTAATTAATTGTGGCGGTTGTTGCAAATCACAATCAATAATAATTATAAAATCTTTATCCCTTGAACTTTCTAATCCGGCATGCATTGCTGCTTCCTTACCAAAATTTCTTGACAAAGATATATATTTTACCATTTTATCTTTTTTATTAAGCTTTATGATTTCTTCTAAAGTTTTATCTTTTGATCCATCATTGATAAACAAGATATCAAATTCGATATCATCGTATTTAAGATATTTTGTTGCTTCTTCATAAAATAACGCAATATTCTCTTGCTCATTATATGCAGGAACAATTAATCTTGCTTTTTTCATATAATCATCCTCTTTTTTTCTTATTAACAATTAATGGCGTTATAAAAATCAAACCATAGATTGCCAAAGATCCTAAACTAATATACAAGCCTAAGTCCATGTATTTTGGCGAAAATTTCATAGTTATCTCTACTTGAGAAGTGCCTTTAGGAATAACTATTCCAAGAAAACCTCCGCTTACACTAATTGTATCATATACTTGGTCTGATGTGAATTGCCAATCTTCAGAATAAGCAACTGGTATAACTACTATTTGGTCTTTTTCTGAACTTATTAAATTATTGTACTTCAAATCAATTTTTGCATTGTTAATGCTTAGATATTTGTTATCAATATTATTTTCTATAAGCATATCATCTAAATCTTCATAAGTTTCTGCAATATATCTTAATCTTAAATTATAGAGATCATAATAACTATACATACCTGAAGTTTTAAAAATATAAAGTTTATCTGGTTTAGTCTCATAATGATAGTACCCATCTAAAACTTCATATCTGTCACCAAACTCATCGACAATAAATACTTTTTCAAACGGTTTTTCAATACCCATATCAAAAACTAAAAATCCTTTTTCACTAGGTAAATCAAGTTGAGAAAGATCATAGGTTAAATATGCAGCAAACTCAAGAGCTCTTTCATTTCTCATTTTGAACACCGGAGCTGTTGTTAAATTTTCATTTTTTTCAACAAATATTTTTACCGGTCTTTTCCAAAATTCACATTTAATATGATAAGGTGACTTTATTTCATTTTCACCGACTCCAAAACTATATACACTACAAGCTTGTCTAGTCCCGTCACTAAACTCCATAAAAACTTGGCTTAAATTCGAAACTAAATCATTGTTATCAAAGAACTTAATATATGCAGCTCCAACAGTAAAGTTGATGTCTATCGTTTCTTCATCGTATAGGTAAAATTCTCTTTCTATCTCATCATTAAATCCCGTTGTCATAACGGTTGTACCGCTTATTACTGTATAAGAAGAAATTGATTGCATATTAGTCGAACTAAAATCATCTAAGTAATTTAAGTCATATTGACTCATGTCATATTCTTTTTCAGTATCTATAATCGCTGACATAAGAAACGCTTTTTGTCTGACTAAAGCAGAATTTATATCTTGCAAACTGTTATTTACTTCCATATCAATATCATCGGAATAAAAATAAGTATCGAAAACTTTAAAACTTGATGCGTAATTCATTTCATACAATTTATATTTTTCATTTTCAGCAACTATACTGAAATAATCCTCTTCAAAATCAAATTCATATGTAGCGTCAACTAGAACATACTTATAGCCTAAAAAATGATTTATGTAAAAACCAAAATAATTCATTCTACTCTTTGACTGATATTCATTTGAGTTAAAAATCATTTTTCCAATACCGTTTGTTTCCGAATCTGTCCAAGAATGGAAGATATAAGTATTGGTTGGAAAAACGGTCATTCGATTGAAATTGGTTTTATCTAAGCCGATTCTACTTAAATCTATATATACGCGATAGAATTCTTCTTGATCTAAATTAGCTTCTAAAAATTCATTAACATCATGGCTTCTTTCAAAAACATCTATCTTATCCCTAATAGAAAAAGGACCAGAATAGATATATCCTAATGCAACTATAACTTCAATCCATACAAACCACTTAATTACTGTAAATTTCTTAAGCCATCCAAAAACAATAATAATTACAAGATAAACTATCGATACTCCAATCATTACAGTATCTGCGGTTAATGTTTCTCTTCCCGCATATCTAATATTAATATCTAATTTTTGAATATAATAATAAACTAAGAAACTTGACAATAAGATTAGTAAAGATGCAACTATTGTCATTTGTTTCATTTTTATTTTTTCGAAACCGTAGTGATCAAATACGTGTGCTAAAGCTAAAACTTCAATCAGCGGTAAAAGGTTAATCCATCTAGTATAAGGTTTATCAAGTGTCCCTGAAAAAACATATGAAAAAAGTGGAAAGAACATAAATACTAGTGCAATTAGAAAACTCACTTTATAAACTCTACTAATCTTATCCTTCATGAAGAAAATTAAACTCATGTAGGCAAACCCAATTATTGTTATATATAGTGATGCATGTTCTAGGCCGTAATCATTTTCAAAACCATAGAATCCAATTGGTTTTTGTTCCGCAACTAATTTTGCTAAGTATCTAATGTATATTTCTGGTCGGAATAATTTCAACTCATAAGAACCAATGTTTATAATCCAAGCATTGAAAGTTGCGGTGCTACGATAAGTTTCTTCTAAAATAAAATTGATTGATGGCAATAAAATCACAGCTGCCATTCCTACTCCTAGAAGTAATAAGCCAAGGAAAATAACTCCTTTTTTCATAAAATCAAAAACATTAAATTTATAGCGTTTGAAATACTCTAAAATAAAGGCGAATGATGTAAATGCCAAAATCATATACCCCAAATAGAAATTATAAAAAATGATTATAAGCGCGAAAAGAGGTAGTATCCATCTCTTCTTGTTAAAGAAGTAGTGAATAACTATTAATGATAGCGGAAGATAAAAGGCCATTGAAAGGAATGCTGGAAAAGCCATAAAACTTACCATGCCACCACTAACAAAATAGAAAATACTAGCCCAAAAAATTGTTCTATTCTTTCTTCCTTCAAGATGTAAGAAGTATGCTAACGCCATTACCCCAGCGAATATCTTGAATAACTCCATGATAGAATATGCTATCTCAACATTCATTACATAACTAAGTATAAAGGTTAAAAATGTAAATATATCTAATGGAATATAATAGATATCTGAGAAGAACGATGCTCCAAGATAATTATTTAAATTAAATAATGATAAAGAACCTCCTTTTACAGAAGCTATGAAATCATTCATTATTGTATAATATTGCAAAATATCGTCAGAAAAATTGTTATAAAAGCTGTTATTAACAATGATTATACCGGCTTGAATTATAAATAAAGCAGTAAATACTACTAAGGCTAGAATCTTAAAAGTTTTTCTTCTACTCTTGAAACTAGCTGAGAAGTAATTAGAAAAAGAATCTCTAATTTTGATTAAAAAAGTTCTAATATGTGTCATTTTTACTCCTAATTTCAGTTAATATTCATAGAATATTATTATATCATAATTGGTTTGGTTTATATAGTTATTATTTAAGTTTAATTGCTTTTAATTGCCAGATTATATATAATATTTATGAGGTAATTATATGGAAAAAGCAATTTTAGTAGGATTAGACTATCACAATGATGAATACTTTGAAGAAACAATGGAAGAACTTGAAAACTTAGCTATTGCTTGTGAGGTTGAAGTTCAAGACAAATTGATTCAAAGACGGGAAGCTCCAACTGCAAATTTTTTTATTGGATCCGGTAAAATCTCTGAATTAAAGAATCTTATAAATTTACATGATGCAAATCTTGTTATTTTTAATGACGAGTTAAGCCCAAGTCACATAAGAAATTTGGAGGAAAAATTAGAGATAAAAGTTATTGATCGAACTGTTCTAATACTAGATATCTTCGCAAAAAGGGCCAAAACAAAAGAGGCTATGCTACAAGTAGAACTAGCTCAATCACAATATATGCTGCCAAGAGTTGTTGGCATGTATAAATCTCTTTCAAGACAAAAATCTGGAACCGGATCAAAGGGGCCTGGTGAACAACAATTAGAACTTGATCGAAGAATATTAAGAGATAAAATAACCAAACTAAAAAGAGAACTTAAAGAGTTGGTAAAAGTAAGAAGAACTCAAAGGCAAAAAAGAAGCGAAAGCGCTACTAAAACAGTAGCTATTGCTGGTTATACAAACTCTGGAAAATCAACCTTAATGAATGCGATTATTAAACATTCTATCCAACCCGAAAAAGATACTATGTTTAGTAAAGATATGTTATTTGCGACATTAGAAACAAAAACAAGAAAAATCGAACTAGAAAATAATAATAATTTTCTTTTAACTGATACCGTAGGCTTTATAAGAATGCTACCACATGATTTGATTGAAGCTTTTAAATCAACTCTTGAAGAAATTAATGAAGCTTCTTTGATACTTCATGTTATTGATATATCTAATCCTAATTTCCCACACCAAATACAATCCGTTGAAGAAGTGCTCCAAGATTTAGGTGTGCATGACGTGCCAATAATTCATGTGTATAATAAAATCGATTTATTAACAGACATTCCAAATATCCCTACTTCCGATTCGATATTTGTATCCGCTAAAGAAGATCAAAACATTAAAAGACTACTAGAAGAAATTAATCGAATATTATACAAAAATATTGAAGTCAGCATGATTGTTCCTTATAACAATGGTAATGTATTCTCGGATTTAAAAGAAAACTCAAAAATTATAGAAGCCATGTATTTTGAAGATGGTATTCATATAAAAGCTATAATAAATGAATATTACTATCAAAAATATAAACAATACATAATATAAAAATCATCTCATTTTTGAGATGATTTTTTTTATTGAATTGAATCAAAATAATTATTGATAATATCAACAATTTCCTCAACACTTTTAGCATGAACAATTTGAGTCTTAATCTTAGTAGCTCCTGGCAACCCTTTAACATACCATGCTCCATGTGTTCTCATTTCTAAAATAGCTATGTGTTCGCCTTTATATTTTATCAAATTATCTAAATGTTTTAAAAGGTAAGCTTTCTTAGTAGCTATACTAATTTCTCTCTCATAATTACCGGTTTCTAGATAATCTACCGTTTGCTTAATAAGCCAAGGATTACCCATTAAGCCTCTTCCTATCATTACTCCATCGCAATTTGTATACTCAATCATCATTTTTGCATCTTCTGGAGATTTTATATCTCCATTCCCAATAACTGGTATTTTTACCGCTTCTTTAACGGCTTTAATTATATCCAAGTCAACTCTTCCGGAATACATATCAGTTCTAGTTCTTCCATGAATTGCTATTAAAGATGCTCCAGCTTCTTCCATAGCTTTTGCAAAAGAAACCGCATTAATACTTTTATGATCCCACCCACTTCTAAATTTCACAGATACGGGCTTATTTACAACTTTAACAATTGAACTTACAATCTCTTTTGCAAGTTCAGGAGTTGTCATTAGTTTTGATCCACTGCCTGCTTTTGTGACTTTAGGTACTGGACATCCCATATTAATATCAATGATATCGCAATTAGATTCTCTATCTATTAATATTGCCGCATTAACCATTGATTCAACATCACTACCGAACAATTGTAATGCTATTGGTTTTTCATAATCAGAAATTGCAATCATATCTTTAGTCTTTTGATTTTCATATAGCAAGCCTTTGTCAGAAATCATTTCTGTATATATAAGTCCTGCTCCAAACTCTTTTAAAATCAAGCGATAAGATAAATCGGTCACACCAGCCATTGGTGCGACAAAAACATTATTATCTAGTATTACATCTTTAACTCGCAATTTCATATTATCACCCTTATCAACAACAATTATATAACAAAAATACTGAATTACAAAATAATAGATTTTTAATTCGTTTATGTTATAATACTGTCTGTGGAAGGTGATTTAAATGAATGATTATTTAGTTAAAGCTTATGCTTTTGATGGAACCGTAAGAATCTATGCAGCAACAACAACGAATCTTGTTGAACACGCAAGAAAAATACATGATACATTTCCCGCTGCTAGCGCTGCTTTCGGGAGAACACTAACGGCATCTTTAATTATGGGAGCCATGTATAAAGGCGATCAAACACTGACAATTAGAATTGATGGTGGTGGACCTATTGGGAAAATTATAACTCAAGTTAATGCTAATGGAGTTGTAAAAGGTTTAGTAGAAAATCCTCATGTACATATATCAAAAAAAGATAAATTAGCTGTCGGTATGGTTGTTGGAAATAATGGATTTATTCACGTTACTAAAGACTTAAAAGTAAGGGATGTATTTACGTCCTCTGCAGAACTTCAAACAGGAGAAATTGCAGAAGACTTCACATACTATTTTGCTAAAAGCGAACAGATTCCATCTTCTGTAGGATTAGGTGTTTTAGTAAATGAAAAAAATGAAGTTTTTGCAAGCGGTGGTTTTATCCTACAAGTTATGCCTGGGGTAAAAGACGAAACAATCGCCAAAATAGAAAGCAAAATCAATTCTATGAAACCTATATCAGAATTAATTAAAGATAATTATAAACCAGAAGACATCATTAATCTTATAACCGAAGGTGATCATGAATTTGTTGAAGAAATGCCTTTAAAATACGAATGTGATTGTTCAAAAGAAAGATTTTACAATGGTCTTTCAACTCTTGATAAAAATGAAATTGACTCTTTAATTGAGCATAACGAAAACATCGAAATTCTATGTGAATTTTGTAAAACAAATTATACTTTTACAATCGAAGAGTTAAATGATATAAGAAACAAATAAAAAAGTTTGCGATTTGAATTCGCAAACTTTATTTTTTTAATATTCTAAAGGATATTTATCAGTTAAAAGTTTAACTCTCTTCTTAACTTCATTTAAAACTTCTTCATTTTCAGGATTCATTAAAATCATATCAATTAAAATTGCAACTTCCACAAAATCATCTTCTTTAAATCCTCTGGTGGTCATTGCCGGAGTTCCTAATCTAATACCACTAGTTATAAAAGGTTTTTTGGTATCATAAGGAATAGTGTTTTTGTTGCAGGTTATATTAGCTAAATCTAATAAGTTTTCGGCTTTTTTACCAGACATATTCGCTTTAGATAAAACATCCAACAATAATAAGTGATTATCAGTCCCATTACTAACAACATGATATCCTAACTCAATGAATTTTTCAGCGAAAACTTTAGCGTTTTTAACTACTTGTTTTTGATATTGAACAAAACCATCAGTTAGAGCTTCTTTAAAAGCGGCTGCCTTTGCAGCTATTATATGCATTAAAGGTCCACCTTGAATTCCAGGGAAAACTACTCTATCAACATTTTTAGCAATTTCTTCATTGTTAGTAAGAATGATTCCGCCTCTTGGCCCTCTTAATGTTTTATGTGTGGTTGAAGTTACAATGTCTGCATAATCACATGGATTTGGATGCAATCCTGCGGCTACTAGCCCTGCTATATGAGCCATATCAACCATTAACATAGCTCCAACTTTATCACAAATTTCTCTGAATTTCTTAAAATCAATCACTCTAGGGTATGCACTAGCGCCTGCAACAATTAGTTTTGGTTTTATTTCTAATGCTTGTTTTTCCAAATCTTCATAGTCAATCATCTCAGTTTCCTTATTAACAAAATAAGGATGGAACTCGTAATCAATACCGCTAAAACTTAATGGATGCCCGTGAGTTAAATGGCCACCTTGATCCAAGGCCATACCTAAAACTACATCTCCATGGTTTAATATAGCGCGATAAGCTCCCATATTAGCTGTTGATCCAGAATGTGGTTGTACATTAGCATATTTAACATTAAATAATTGTTTTACTCTTTCTCTTGCTAGTTCTTCTGCTTCATCGACAAACTCACACCCACCATAATATCTTTTGCCTGGATAGCCTTCAGCATACTTATTCGTTAAAACACTTCCATCAGCTTCTAAAACGGCTTTTGAAACAAAATTTTCTGAAGCAATTAACTCAATGTGCGATTGCTGACGATCTAATTCTTTTTGAATGACTTGAAAAAGTTCATTATCAGAATTCTTTAAATACATGAATTTCTCTCCTTTATAAAATCTCTAAATATTTTTTTAAACTCTTCTATATCAAGAGCTTCTCCTCTAATTGTATCAATTATATTATTTCTTTCAAGCAAATTCTTAAAAAACTGCTTCGAACAATCTTTATAATTTTCACTCAAATTATTAATTAATGTTTTTCTTCTTTGTGAGAAAGAATTATGCAAAAATTTATAAAAATCTACTTTATTAAAATTATCAAAACTATCTTTTCTTTCTAACCTAATAACTGCCGAATCAACTTGGGGTCGTGGCTTAAAAACTGTCTTTGGAACTTTGAATAAATACTTTACGTCCGCTTGATCTTGAATGATAATACTCAAAGCATTATAGTCTTTTGTGTTTGGTTTTGAAGTTAAACGTTGACCAACTTCAAGTTGCATCATTAATGTCAAATCCCTTATGTTTTCGGTCTCTTCTAACACTTTCATGATTATCGGAGTTGTAATGTGATAAGGCAAGTTGCTAATAAGGCTAATATTTTTACTTCCGTCAAGATACAAATCAATGTCATTGTTTAAGTTAGATTTTAAGAAATCTTGATTAATAATTTTTATGTTTTTTTTGTCTTTGAAAAATCCTTCCAAAATTGGAATTAAGTCTTGATCAACTTCATAGATAAGAACTTTTTTTGCTTGGTCTACAATATACTTTGTTAAAGCTCCTAACCCCGGTCCTATTTCAATAACATATGAATTCTTATCTATTTTAGATTCTTTTATTATATTCTTAATAATGTTTTCATCCAGTAAAAAATTTTGACTAAACTTCTTTTTTATAAAAAAATTGTCTTCGTTAATTATTTTTTTAGCTGATATATTATGATTTGAACTCATCTATTATTTCATCAACCCTTTCCAAATTTATTCCTAACATATTTAAATTTCTTAGCAAGGCTTTTCCATTCACATATGGAATGTTTAGCTTTTCACATAAAATACTTCTTTTATTAGCAGAGTTTTCATTACTAATAAGCCCTCTTCTAAGAAGGTCTAATCTTGTAATTAAATCTCTTGTATAATCAAGGCTAATTAAATTATCTAAAGCAAACACAATGTCTTCTCTATTACAATGCTCGATTCCAACTTTTGTATTTGTTTTATTTAATGCTTTCTTTTTATTAACATATGCAATCTTAAAATTACCTTTTGTATCTAAAATCTCATTTGTAATTTTCTTGCCTGGAAAGTCTGGATCGAGAAATAAAATAACATCCCTAATTAAACTCGTCTGATAAATTAAATTTAAAGTTTCTTTAGAAATTTCGCTTCCATTTGTTACTATACAATCAATATTAGGATAAATTGACTTAATCTTTTGTTCATCATGAGTTCCTTCGACAACGATTACTTGATTATAATTCATTGATTTTTAAAATACCTTTTCTTTATTTTGTGCGGAACAATTATCTCGATAGCTTTGCTAGCGACTTCAATAATTTGATTACCCTGACCGCCATATTCACCATCAATATTCCATCTTGCTTTTGACTCGGTTTTTATTTCCATTTTTTCAGTTTTAAACCTAGTAACTAAAGGAGTAGACCAAAAAGGAAAAATAAAAGCTAATGCATAAAGATAAAAGTTAAATGGAAAGATATTTTTGTATAAAACAACATTGACTAATCCATCATCTAAACTCGGTTTATAAATCATATTTATTCCTGCTACTCTTTTAGAATTAATTATCATTACTAGCGAAAAAACACCTTTATAAACTTCATCATTGTGATGAATTGTCATCTTCATTTTTGGAATAGTAAAAACTTCTTCAAAAGCTTTAATAATATAAGCTATATAGCCTATTTTTTTCTTTAATTTTGAGTCAGTAACATAACTAATGTCAATAAAAGCTCCAGATGCTGTAACATAGCAAGAATATCGATCGTTTGTTTTAACAATATCCATTTTAACCGGTATACCTTTTAAAATAATATCAACTGATTTTTCTACATTTTTAGACAATCCTAAACTCATACCAATATCGCAACATGTCCCTGCAGGAATGTATCCTATTTTCGGTCTCTTTTCATATCGCATCAACCCATTTACGCACTCATTAAATGTACCATCTCCACCAACAATAACTAACATATCATAGTTTTCTTTACAAGCTATTTCCGCTAAGTCTGTGGCGTGATTTGGATACTCTGTCGCAAAGACAAAAATATCATGAAAATGAGGTTTAAATCTTTCCATGACATATTCTAACTTTTTTACAAAGTTTTGCTTACCACTTTTAGGGTTGTAAATAAGCATTAGTTTATCCATCTAATCACCAAAACAATTATATCATAATCAAAATTAAAATGTAACTTGTCTTTACTATAAAGACAATTGTTTATTCAAAAGTAATGAAACCTAAATGATTATTTGATATAATGTAATTGGTGATGAAAATTGGGAAAAATTAATACTATACTTTTTGATTTAGATGGAACTTTAGTTGACTCGAATGAAATTATTATTCAATCATTTAAAGAAACGTTTAAATATTATCAACCGAACATTGAATATACTCGCAATCAAATTATTGAAATGATTGGTCCGCCTCTAAAAGAAACTTTCAAAATAGTTAGCGAAGAAACTAAAGTAATCAATGAGATGATTGATTACTACCGTACTTTCTATCAAAAACACGAGTTCGAATATATTAAACTCTATGATAACGTAATCGAAACCTTGGAAAAACTCAGTAAGTTAAATGTTAATCTAGGAATTGTAACTACTAAGTTTGAGGAATCAGCTATGCCATCGATAAAATTGTTCTCAATAGATAAATATATTAAAAATTACTCTTTTTTAGGAAGTGTTCCTGAGCATAAACCAAGCCCCGAGCCTATATTCTATGTTTTGAATCAATTTAATAACGTCGATGAGGCATTAATGATTGGAGATAATCCTTCGGATATTTTTGCTGGGAAAAATGCTGGAATACTAACTTGTGGTATCGAATGGACATTGGTAAAAGATAAATTAAAAGCAACAAATCCGGATTTTTGGATTAAAGATTATAAAGAAATTCTCAAAATCATTGAAAAGGAGATCTAATAATGGATTGTATTTTTTGTAAAATTGTAAATAACGAAATACCTAGTTATAAAGTTTATGAAGACGATATTTTGATTGCTATTCTTGATATCTCACAAACAACAAAAGGTCACACTTTGGTTATCCCTAAAAAACACTACAAAAATCTTTATGAGTTGGATGCTTCAGCTAGTTCGGAAATTTTTAAAACTGTTCCAAAAATAGCTAACGCTTTAAAAAATGCATTCAACCCAATAGGCTTAAATTTAATAGTTAACACGGAGAAACCATTACAAACCGTAAATCACTTCCATATTCACTTGATTCCAAGATACAACAATGACAATCTTGAAATAACTTTCCAAAACAATCAAAAAGATATGACTCCAGAGAAGTATAATTCAATAAAAGAATCTATAATTAGTAATTTATAACTTATAATTTAAAACGTGATAAATCCTCATAAAGGTTTATCACGTTTTTTTACTATTCTTCTCTAAACTCAACACCAACTTTTAAGAACGCTTGTTTAGCTAATTCATAATCTATTTTTCTAAACTCGCAGCCCTTCTTTAAAGTCATAATTCTTCCGGCAGTTTGTAACATACCTGGTTTTATTATATCTTCAAATCCAAGGCCCTTCATTATATTCAAAGTTTCTTCACACTCTTTTGATAATTTATATATTGTTGTTTTATCTGATAATATTTTCATATACTCCCCCTTTAACAATTATATAGTCTATTCACTTTCTAAAGCAAATGATTTAGCTTAATAAAAAAACTCCCTATCTCAATTAGGGAGTCTTCAACTTTTAATATCCTATTTAAATAATGTTGAATTCAAATTTAGAACCGTTATAAAATCTCTTATATCTTGGAATTCTTCCTGATATTCTTTTATTAAACTCTCATCAACTTTTTTATATGTTTTTATGTCAAAATAATCTTTTCTACTATCAATAGCAATAAATAACTTGTTATCCTTAAATGAAAAACTAATTTTATCTAGGTATTTCTTATCTAAATATCTAATCTTTTCCATGAAATCTGGAGTTAAAATAAAGAAAGCCTCGTGATCGTCTTTAGCATAGATTTTTAGCTCGCTATTAAATTCAATGCTCTCTGTTTCAACCTTGCTAAAACCGCTAAAAGGTCTAAAATTGAAGGGTTGTAGCAATAGCAAATCATGTTTGAATGATTTATGAAAATCAAATTCGTAAAAGCGTCCATGAAAAACTGTAACAACTCTTGTTGATTTTCCTGACTTCCTAACGTCTTCTTGTTTAACATCTGAACAACGGAAATTTACCCCTTCAAAACTTCCTATAATTAAGTCTTCGCTATAATAACGATCTCTTTCAAAAAGAAGATTTGAGTATACAACCTCTTTTTCTTTAAATCCGTCATGAGGTTTATAATCGCTATACGGAAAAAATTTAACTAATTCTTTTTCAAGGTATTCCTTTTTAAAATTAACACTGATTTCTTTTATTTTTTGCGATTGTTTACCTGAATATATCGCTCCACCCATAAAAGGAATCATCATTAAAAACGCTCCTAAAGGTCCAGCTGCGGCACCGGCCGGAATAAAAAGAATAAAAGCTATTGCACTAATAGTTAAACCAATTTTCATTTTTCTTTCGTAAAATGCTTTTTCTTGATTAATCTTGTCAAACATCAAGTACCTCCTAATTATTTAAAAGAAAAAGCTATATAGCTTTAAAAAATTAATTTTTAACTATATAGCATCCTTTTCATTACTAGTATTATATTTATTCATAATTTCTTCAAAACGAACTCCATTAATAAAATCAGTCATTAAATTAACAACGTCAATCATAACATCATCAAGAACCTTCAACTCAGCTTTAGAAAAATCACTTAAAACATAATCTTTCATTTCTTTATTATCTGATTTATCAATTCCGATTCTTAAACGATTAAAACTTTCGGATCCTAAATGAGTTAATATTGATTTAATTCCATTATGCCCGCCCGATCCGCCTTTATATCTCAATCTAAGTTTACTAAACGGTAGAGCAACATCGTCATAAATTACTAATACGTCTTCTAAATCTACATTATAGTATTCAACTATTTTTAAAATCGCATAGCCGGAATTATTCATAAAGGTTTTAGGTTTTGCTAAAACACAATCATCAAACTCAAAAATCTCAGAATTAAATTTAACTGAATTTTTTGCTTTAATTTTGTAAATTTGGGCAAATTTATCCACCGCTATAAAACCAATATTATGCTTGGAGTTAGCGTATTTTTTACCTGGATTTCCTAATCCGACAATTAATCTTTTCATTATTTTTTTGACGGTGAAATTACTACATATCTATTTGGTTCCTCGCCTTCAGATACGGTAGTAACATCTCTCCAATCTGACAGTTTAGTGTGAATGACTCTTCTTTCATAAGCGTTCATTTTACTCAATTTTGTTGGAACTTTAGATTTAACAACTTCCATAGCGGTTTTTGTGGCCAATATTTCTAATTGTTTTTTTCTTTGTTCTTTATAACCGCCAATATCAATCAAAACAACATAGTATTCGTCTGTATATAGATTAATATAGTTTTTAACTAAACTTTGGATAGCCTCTAAAGTCTTACCGTTTTTACCGATTAAAATTGGATTTTCTTTCGCTTCTACAGAAAAAAGCACATGTCTATCTCCAGTTAACTTTCCTTCGATAACTGCTTCAATTTCCATATTTTCTAATAATTTTTTTAAATATTCAATACCATCATTTATAACATTAAAATCAACAACCGCTTCAACAACATAAGATTTATTTAAGCCTAATAAAGATTTCTTTTCTTCAATAATGTTAAGTTCGATAAAATCTTTATTTACTCTTAATTCTTTTGCTGCATACATTAAAGTTTGATCATTTAATGCTTTTGCTTCAAACTGTATTTTTTTCATTAAAACTTAATCTCCCCTTATTGTTATATTCTTGACTGTAATTGGTCTTTTCTTTTTCCCACGTTTCTATGACTGATGTAACTTTGGAACAATTGATATCCAGTACCGATAATCCAATAGAAAGCAATACCTGCATTACCAATCGAAATATAAGCCATCATAATAACCATAAAATACATCATGTATTTCATTGTTTTTTGTGTTTGTTGAGCTTTAGGGTTTTGATATGTATTATGTTTTTGAGCGCTTTGAGTACGTTTTGTTGTTAACCATTGGCTCAAGAACATTAATCCAGCAACTATTAAAGCTAAAGGTAAATTTGGTAACCAGTCAGTATTTCCTAAATCAGTCCACAAAAATCTTGTATTTACATCATCAAACATTCCTGTTAATGGGAATCTTTGAACAACTTGATACATAGCAATGAAGATTGGCATTTGTAATAATGGCATTAAACATCCAAAAAGATTAATTTTATAACGTTTATATATTTCCATTGTTTCCATTTGCATTCTTTGTTGTGAAGCTTGATCTTTTTTATTACGATATTTTTCTTGAATTTTATTTAACTCCGGTTGCGCCATTTGCATTTTTAATGACATATCATTTGTCTTTGCATAAATTGGCCAACCTAAAGTTCTAATAATCAATGTCATAAACAAAAGTCCTAACCAATAATAATTAGCACTTAATAATCCAAACAGATTACCTGCATAATAAGTAAAATATCCGATTTGAAGAATAATCCATTCCCAAACCCCTTCTTTTTCACCTAATGGCGTTCTGTAAGTTGATTCATATAACCCAACAGATGTCTTTTCAGTTACTAAATCATTTTCTAATACTATTGTTACTGTAGCTTGTTCATCAGTATCTTCCCAAACAATAGTACCTTCTTTGTTTGCATAAGCCGATGCATCCATGCCTTCAGTTCCAAATAAGTCGATAAGTTCAGCATAATTAGTAGCTGCATCGCTATTAGTTCCATCAAATATAACTACTTTTTCAAAATTTTGATAAGTTATTCCACGGCTATCTCCACCGCAAGAAGCAACTCCAAAAACCAATAAAACTGCAAAAATTGCTAGTAATATTTTATTTTTTGTTTTCATTTGACCCTCTCTTCTAATAAGTTTGCTTTTTTTAATAAATCTTCAACACTCTCTTTAATCTCGGAAAAAACTAAATCTTTTGATTTAAGCTTAGCAATTATAAAGAAATCAGCCTCGTTTTTGATCGAGTTAGTTTTTATTACTTCTCTGATTCTTCGCTTCATTAAATTTCTTTCATGAGCTTTACCTAATTTTTTAGAAACACTAAGCGCAAACCGAAAATTGATATTATCATGGTTTTTTTGATAGTACAAAACAAAATAACTATTTCCAACAGTATTTCTCTTACTCATCAACTGTTGAATTTCATCACTTTTTTTAATACGAAATTTCTTTTTCAAGTTTTCCTCCCTAAAAAATCAAAAAATCACCATATATTATATATTGTTCAGGTGATTTCAGGTATAAATATATATTTTATTGGTGTTGTTTTTATTAATTTTTTATCGGTCTGATACAGATAAAGATTTTCTTCCTTTAGCTCTTCTTCTTGATAATACTTTACGACCGTTAGCTGATTCCATTCTAGCTCTGAAGCCATGAGTTCTAGCTCTTTTAGTCTTACTTGGTTGGTATGTTTTACTCATAGTCAACACCTCCTCATTTATTTTTGAAAACCATGCTATCTAATTATACTTAATTTTATATTTGATGTCAACATATTTTATTTCCTGTTTTTTTTGAAATCTTTTTCCACGTTGAAAACTTCTTTTTCCACCGTTGAATTGTTTAAAAGTCTATTTTTTGGCTAAAATACGTTATAAGTTTTCCACAATCGGGTTGTTGATAAGTGCTTTTTAAAAAAGTTTTCCACAATTTTTGTTGAAAAATAATTTAACATCTTCTATTTTTTTATGTTATATTTATATGTAAGAAATGGGGTGAGTTATGTGTATAATTTTGAAGACATCTGGAAAAAAATAAAATCGACATTACAAACTGAATTCGATAATGATATATATAACGAACATTTCGCAGAGATTAACAACGTTTTTAGAGTAAATAATAACCTTGTTTATCTTATTGCCCCAAACTCATTTATTAAGAATAAGATTGAAAACTTTTATATAAACCGTCTTAATTATTATCTTAATAACTTTGTAGAAGAAAAATACTTATTTAAAATCATAACTAAAGAACAAGCTGCAATTGAAATAAGTAAAGAACAACCGTATGAAATAAATAAACCGGAAGAAAATTTGGAAAATAAATACAAAACTGGTTTGAATAATACCTATACTTTTGACAATTTTGTTGTTGGTTCTAGTAATCGATTAGCTTATACATCAGCTATGAAAGTTGCAGATCAACCAGGAATATTTGCTAACCCATTATATATATTTGGTGATGTTGGTTTAGGAAAAACTCACTTAATGGAATGTATTGGTAATTATGCGATAGAAAACAACATTAATTTAAAAGTTCTATATGTTAAAACAGATCAATTTATTGAAGATTATGCTTCAGCTGCTCAAAACAAAACTTTTGATGATTTTTCAAAAAAATATGAAGATATTGATATTTTATTAGTAGATGATATTCAATTCTTATCCGGTAAAAATAAAACTCAATTAGAATTCTTCAAAATTTTTGAAAAATTAAAAGATAATAATAAACAAATTGTCATAACTTCTGACCGCCCTGCATCAGACTTATACGATATAATGTCTCGTTTAACATCAAGATTTGAATGGGGATTATCGGTTGATATATCCAAACCTAATCTAGATCATCGAATTTCGATTTTAAAGAAAAAACTTAGTATTGAAACTTCTGATCCAGAACTTATCTCTGAAGATATTTTAGAATACATTGCAAGTGTGTTTGATAATAACATAAGAGAACTAGAAGGCGCGTTAAAAAGAGTATTGTTTTATTGTACTGCTTTTAATTATAAGTTTACTATTGAAAATACAAAAGATGCCTTAAAAAATTTGATTAATTCAAAGAATATTGGAAGTAAAGATATTGATAGAAACAATTATAACAATATTTTAGATATTGTAAGTAATTATTATAACATCAATACTTCTGATTTATTATCTAAAAAAAGACAAAAGAAATATGTTTTTGCTAGACAAATATCAATGTATATAATTAAAGATCTTTATGACTTAACTTTTAAAAGAATTGGGCAAATATTTAATGGTAGAGATCACTCAACTGTTATCTATGGAATAGAACAAATTTCTAACTATATTCAAACTGATGAATCAGTAAAAAAGGATGTAGATAAATTGTTAATAAAATGTGGAAAAAAATAGGTTTTTAACACTATATCTTATATACTTAATTCGCTAAATATGGTATAATATTTATGTTAAACTTTTTATTTTTCCCCGTATCAACAAAACTAATAACAATAAGTTAAAAAGAAAAAAGATTATTTATATATAGGAGGTTCTCATGAATTTTTCAATTCAGACCGAAATTTTATTAAACAACTTATTAATTTCTCAAAAAGCATTATCAACTAAAACACCTGCTCCTTATCTACAAGGAATCAAAATGGAAGTTTATGAAAATGAACTGGTTCTTTTGACTAGTAATTCTGATATTTCTATAAAACTTTCAATTAAAGATGAAAGTTTGAATGTAGAAAACACTGGAGAAATATTAATTCCAGGAAGAGTATTTGTCGACTTTATTAGAAAGTTAGATAAAGGTATAGTAGAATTTTCGGTAATAGATAATAATGTTTTAAAAATTCATTCTCATAATACGGATCTTTCCTTGAATTTATTAACAATTGAAGATTATCCGGAAATATCTTTCCATTTGAATGACTTACCAATAAAATTAGATTCAAAAATTATGAGAGCTGTTATAAGACAAACTACTTTTGCTGCATCTTCAGTTGAAAATAGACCAATTTTAACCGGGGTTAACATTAGAGTTGAAGATGATAAATTAATAGCTATAGCTACTGACTCATTCAGATTGAGTCAAAAGAAAATTGATATTCAAAAAAATTATGAGAATATGAATGTAGTTATACCAAGTAAAAGTTTAGATGAATTATCAAAAGTACTTGAATTAGATTTAGATGAAATTTTAATTCATTTAAATTCAAAATCAATTGTATTTGAATATGGAAATATTCTATTTCAATCTAGATTATTAGAAGGTAATTTTCCAGAAACATCAAGATTGATTCCAATAGATTTTCCAATAATTTTAAAATTTAAATTAAACGATTTAGCTATAGCTGTTGAGAGAGCTTCTCTTCTTTCAATAAAAGATAGTTATAACAGTATCGTAAAATTGACTTTAAAACCTAACAACGAAGTAGAAATAACTTCAAACTCTCCTGAAATAGGAAAAGTTGTGGAAGAAATAACGCCAATAGAAAAAGTTTCTACTACTCCAATTAAAATTGCGTTTAGTTCAAAATATTTCTTAGACGCATTAAAAACATTTAATTCTTCAGAAATATATGTTAAATTTACTGGAGAAATTAGACCTTTTATAATTGAAGGAAATGATGATCCTGGATTAATTCAATTGATTTTACCAGTAAGAACTGAATAAATAATTTTTAATAAATAAAGTGATATTTTCAAACAAAAATATCGCTTTTTTTTATGTTTAAATATAAATTACTTATTTATTTATTGTATTGATTTATAAGGGTATAAATGTTAAAATTTTATTGTGCCTGAAAAGGAGTTTTTTATGAAAAAAAATTATGATGTTGTAATAGTAGGTGCTGGTCCTGCGGGAATAATGTGTGCCTATGAATTAGCTGAGAAAAATAAAGATTTAAAAGTGCTATTGCTAGATAAAGGGCATGATATTTACACTAGAAAGTGCCCTATTATGGATAAAAAAATCGATAAATGCCCCGTTCAAAAAAACGGTTTTGTTGCTTGTAACCCATATTGCTCAATTACTAATGGTTTCGGAGGAGCTGGAGCTTACTCTGATGGAAAATTTAACATAACAAGTGAATTTGGCGGATGGATGGATGAATATTTAGATCCTAACACAATTTTAGAATTGATTCGTTATGCAGATAGTATCAATTTAAAATTTGGAGCTCCTAAACATTTAACTAATCCAAACACTGATAAGGTAAAAGAAATAGAAAAAAGAGGTTTAGCCGTAGGTTTAAAACTATTAAGATCAGAGTTAAGACATTTAGGAACAGAAATTAATCTTCAAGTTTTAAAAAATATGTATGAAGATTTAAAAACTAAAATAGATATGTTTTTTAAAACAGAAGTTAAAAATATTATTGTAGAAAACCAAGAGATTAAAGGTGTGGTTTTAACAGATGATTTTAAAATATCTGCACCTTATGTTGTAATAGTACCCGGAAGAGATGGATCATACTGGTTAAGCAATTTAGCTAATGAACACAAAATTTCTATGAAATCAAATCATGTAGATATTGGTGTTAGAGTAGAAACAAATAATGAAATAATGGAAGAAATTAACGAACACCTTTATGAAGGAAAATTTATTTATAGAACTCAAGTCGGTTCAACAGTTAGAACTTTTTGTTCTAATCCAAGCGGCCATGTAGTTATTGAAAATCATAGCGGAACGATGTTAGCAAATGGTCACGCCTATAGCGATAACAGTTTAGGTTCAAAAAACACAAATTTTGCTCTATTGGTATCTCATCGTTTTACTGAACCTTTTAATCAACCAAATGAATTTGCTCATGGTGTATCTAAGTTAGCTAACATGTTAAGTAATGGATCAATTATATTACAAAGATTCGGTGACTTACAAAAAGGACGCAGGTCAACTCACAAAAGAATTAGTGAAGGATTTGTCACTCCAACGTTAAAAGAAGCTGTGCCAGGAGATTTAGGGCTTGTATTACCATATAAAACAATGAAGTCAATCATTGAAATGATTGAAGCATTGGATCATATTACTCCAGGGGTAGCTTCCGAGCATACTTTATTGTATGGTGTAGAAGCAAAATTTTATTCTGCTAGACCAGAAGTAAATAATAAATTTGAATCAAAAATCAAAGGTTTATACTTTGGTGGAGATGGAGCAGGGGTAACTAGAGGATTAGCTCAAGCAAGTGCAAACGGAATTTGGATTGCAAGAGATATAGTCGAAAAATCAAAAGAGGAAATTAATGGGTAAGAGATTAGTTGTTGTAGGCAGTCAATGGGGCGATGAAGGAAAAGGTAAAATTACCGATTATTTAGCGGAAAAAGCTGACGTTGTAGTAAGAAGTCAAGGCGGTAATAACGCAGGACATACAATTAAATTCAACAATCGTAAATTTGCTTTACATTTAATACCTTCGGGAATATTCAATCCCAAAATAATTAATATAATGGGTAATGGGATGGTAATAAATCCCTTTGCTTTGTTAGAAGAACTCGAAATGCTAAAAAAAGAAGGAATAACTGACTATAATTTATTTATTTCTAATCGAGCTCATGTTGTTTTACCTCACCATATTGAACTAGATGCACTTTATGAAGAAATTAAAGGTGCTGATGCCGTTGGTACAACAAAAAAAGGTATTGGACCAGCTTATATGGATAAAGTATCAAGAGTTGGAGTTAGAATATCGGATTTAATTAATCCAGAATCTTTAAGAAAAAGACTTAAGATTAATGTAGAGTCCGCAAGAGTAATATTAGAAGCGAATAATCAAACAATAGAAAATTTTGAAGATTTATATAACAGACTAATTGAAATTGGTCATACAATAAAACCTTTTGTAACTGATACATCAGTCTTGTTAAACAACTTAATTGAAGACGGCAAAAACATTTTGTTTGAAGGCGCTCAAGGAAGTATGTTATGCGTTGATCACGGGACTTATCCCTACGTTACTTCTTCTTCACCAACAGCAGCTGCAGTTCCTTTAAATTCAGGAATTAGTCCTTATTTAATAACAGATGTAATCGGAGTAACCAAGGCTTATACAACAAGGGTTGGAGCCGGTGTTTTTCCAACGGAGTTTGAAGACGAAACCGCCAAAACAATAAGGGAAACAGGCAATGAATATGGAACTACTACAAGAAGACCAAGACGAATTGGTTGGTTAGATATGGTAGTCCTTAAACACGTGAAAAGAATTAATGGACTTAATAATTTAGCTATTATGTTGTTAGATGTATTAACTGGTATAGAAGAACTAAAAGTATGTGTAAGTTACAATCTTGACGGAAAAGAAATTGATTATATTCCAGCAGATTATTTTGAATATGAAAGATGCAAGCCAAATTATATATCACTTCCTGGATGGAATGAAGACATTACTAAAATTTCTAGTTTTAATGAGTTACCAGAAAACTGTAAAAACTATTTAAAAACAATTGAAGACATTTTGAAGACCAAGGTTACTATCGTGTCAGTTGGTCCTGATCGAGAACAAACAGTAACTTTAAAAAATATATTTTAGAAAAAGGGTGTGAATATGAAAAGAATTGTCGGCAAACACGCTGAACACAAAAAATTAGAGTCAAATATTCTCCAAATTTCTCAAGAAGCAAAAGCTGCTAAAAAGAAATATTCAGATGTAATTGACGCTACAGTAGGTATGCTTCACCGCGAAGAAGGAAATGTATTTAGATTTGATGTTGTTGATGATGTTTTACATCATTTAAATGACGCTGAAACATATCACTACGCTCCTGTAAGAGGCACAAAAGATTTTACAGAAGGTGTTTTTGATTGGGTTTTTGGAGAAAATGCTGAAATGATAAGAAAAAATTTCAAATACAGCGTTATTCCTACAACCGGTGGTAGCGGAGCTATCTCAAACTCATTCTATAATTTTAATGATTTTAATCAAAAAGTTTTACTTCCAAATTATTATTGGTCACCTTATCAAAACTTTGCTTTAGAAGCTAACGTTGATTTAAAGACTTTTTTAATGTATGATGAAAACTTTAAATTTAATGTCGCAGATTTTAAAGAAAAAGCTTTAGATTTAGCTAAAGAACAAGGAAGATTATGTGTTTTGTTAAATGATCCAAGTAATAATCCAACCGGATTATGCATGACAAAATCAGATTGGCAAGAAGTTGTTAAAACATTAAATGAAATTAATAAGTTAGATATTCCAACAATTTTAATTCATGATATTGCTTATATTGATTATCAAATGAAAGATAGTAAATATTCAAGAGAAATCTTTGAAGCTTATAAAGATTTAGATGAAGATATTCTAGCGATTGTAGTGTTTTCTGGATCTAAGACTTTTTCTCTATATGGATTCAGAGTAGGAGCACAAATCGGATTATCTAAATCACAAGAAGTTGTAGATCATTTTGTAAGAGTTGGAGATTATTCCGTAAGAGGCCGTTTCTCAAGCGTTTCTCAACCAGGGATAAATACTATAGGAAAAATTTTTAGCAATCCAGATCATAAGAATCGTTTTAAGGCAGAAGTTTCTGTAGCTACTAAGTTATTAAAAGATAGAGCTTCATTGTTTTTAGAAGAAGCTGAAAAGAATGAATTGAATATATTACCATATTGTGGAGGATTCTTTGTCAGTATTCCTACTAAAAACAAGAATATATTTAAAGATTTAGTTGATGATCATGTTTATGTTATACCGATGCAAGACATCATTAGAGTAGCTATTTCATCTTTATCTCTTCAAGATATACCTGAACTGGTAAGAAAGATAAAAAAACATATATAAAAAAAATTGTAAGGATTTTCCTTACAATTTTTTAATAAATTTAATTTATACCAAGAAAGTTACTTTACCATGAAGTACAATTGTAACAATGTCAATAATCCAAAAAATAGTAGCACCTAGTAGTATCCAAATTAAACCAACAATAAGTCTTCCTTTAGCGATTCGATACAATCCATAGGCGATTCCGTCAATACCAGGCAAGGCTAAAATAATCTTTAGAATCAATGGGAAGCCATCAATCAATTTTACATATTCGTTCATTTTAAATCCTCCTTTTGGACTAATTATATCACTGAAGGAAAAATAAATAAAGGTGTGGGCAATATTTTATTCTAACGTCCTATCAATAGCTTCAGCTATTTTTTTACATTTAGCAACTAAAGCTTTAAATTTTTCTGGTTTTAGCGATTGTTGCCCGTCGCTAAGTGCTGTTTCAGGAGTTTGATGAACTTCAACAATCAAACCATCAGCCCCAGCAGCGATAGAGGCAAGAGACAAAGATTCAATATATTCCCATCTTCCAGCTGCGTGTGAAGGATCAACGATAATAGGTAAATGCGACAATTTTTTTATAACCGGTATAGAGGATAAATCTAAAGTGTTTCTGGTAGAAGATTCAAAAGTTCTAATACCTCTTTCGCATAATATAACGTTGGTATTACCACCAGCAAGAATATATTCCGCAGACATCAACCATTCTTCAATAGTGTTTGCAATACCTCTTTTTAAGAGAATCGGTTTATTGATTTTACCTAACTCTTTAAGTAAAGCAAAGTTTTGCATATTACGAGCACCAACTTGGATTAAATCAACATGTTTAACAAACAAATCAATATCGTCAACACTCATAATCTCACTTACTACTGGAATATTATATTTTTGTTTTGCTTGGCTTAAAATTTCTAAACCCTCTTGTTCTAGGCCTTGAAAAGAGTAAGGACTAGTTCTAGGTTTATAAGCTCCGCCACGCAATATCTTAGCACCAGCTTCAATTACAAGCGGAGTGATTTCTTGGATTTGTTGATTTGATTCGACAGCGCAAGGGCCGCCAATAACAACAACATTTTTTCCACCGATTTTTATACCAGCAACATCAACAATAGTATCATCAGGCTTGAATTTACGATTTACCTTTTTAAAAGCTTCTTGAACTCTTAAAACAGTATCGACATATTCATATGCATATAAACTATTAGGATCAATAGTTGTAGTATCGCCAATTACACCAATAATAGTAGTCGATTTACCAAAACTCTCATGAATTTCAAAACCTTTACTGATTAAGTGCTTTTTTAATTCGTTTATTTGTTCTTGTGTTGCATTGTTTTTTATTTTAACTATCATAATTAGACCTCTTCATTTAAGTATTTAATAGCATCGATGTAACTTTCAAAACCTTTACCGTAAAACTGTTTTTCGCATGCAGCTTTTATAACTGAAACCTTTCGAAAATCTTCGCGATTATAAATGTCTGATAAATGGACTTCTATACTCTTAATATTAATTGATAATAAACAATCATAAATAGCGTAAGAGTAATGGGTAAAAGCCCCTGGATTTATGATTAAAGCATCAAATTCAAGATATTTATTTTGGATTATATCAATAATTTCACCTTCGTGATTAGACTGATATATTTCAATATAATGATTACTATTTTTAGCATAATCAAACAAATAATTTTTTAAATCATCATAACTTTTATTACCATAGATTTCAGGTTCTCTTTTTCCTAAGAAATTAAGGTTAGGACCGTTAACGATTAAGATACGCATCGATTTTCTCCTTTATCTCATTAATATGATACACTGTATCCTTATTAATATCAATTAATATGTCGCAGGCTTTTTTGTACAAAGGAATTCGCTCTTCTGCCAACGTTAAAATATCTTCATTTTTCTTAATAAGAGGTCTTCCTCTTATTTTTTTCTCAGCTATTTTTAGAGGATCTTTATTTAAATATATAACGATTCCATTTTGCTTTAGTTGTTCAATATTCTTCCATACTTTTACTGTTCCGCCACCAGTGGAGACAATATGGTTATGTTTTTTGTATACTAGTTTAACGATTTCGGCTTCAAACATTCTAAATTCAGCTTCAGAGTGAGTTTGAAAGAAATCAAAAATACTCATATTTATAATTTTTTCAATCTCGACATCAGTATCATAAAGTTTCTTGTTTAGCATACTTTCCAGTAATTTTGAGTATTTACTTTTTCCGCTTAATGGCAAACCAACAAAAACTATATTATAAAGTTTTCTTGCTAGTTTTTTATAAACTTTATTGCTCACATTCAAAGGAATATCACAGTTAAAGAATAATTCGTGAGCTTTTTTAGCTTGCATAACTAACATGTATAATCCATTAATAGCTTTTATATTCAAGTTCTCAGCCGTAAGCAAAAATTTTGTTCTTAAAGGATTATATATTAAGTCAAAGGCTAACTCTAGTTTGGAGAAATAACTTAAATCGAAAAGCAAATTATCTTCATTGTTAGGATACATTCCAATAGGAGTTGTATTTATTATTATTTGATAATTAATGTATTTTTCATAGTTATAGATATAATCATCAATTTCAGATTTTGCGTTTCTACAAAGTCTGACAATATTCTTAGCTTTTAAGTTTTTAAGAGCTAAAACAACAGTGTTTGACACTGAGCCATTACCTAAAATTATAACGTCTTTGTTTTCGATATTTATATTGTAATATTTTAGAGTTTCAACAAAACCATAGTAATCAGTATTATAACCATATAACTTATTATCTCTAACAACAACCGTATTTACAGAATTTGTTTGCAACGAAATTGGGTCTAGCTCATTGATAAATTTAACAATTTCACTTTTATATGGAATAGTGATATTAAAACCGTCTAATTTGTTTGTTTTAATGAAATTTTCAATATTGTCAATGTTAATAAGCTCATAATCTTTATTTCCAAAAGCTTGATGAATATCTTTTGAAAAACTATGGCTTAATTTTTTCCCAATTAAGCCGTACATTATTTATACCAACTTTTATTAGAGGTATAGATAAACAAATCCAAGATTGCAAAATTAATTACTGAGTTGATGACTTGTAAAACTCTAGATACTATTTGCGGATCATGCCTTCCGTTGATTACTAACTCAACATTAGTATGTTTTTCTAAGTCAATAGACATTTGCTTTTTTGATATAGATGAAGTTGGCTTAACGGCTAATCTTATTATAAGAGGTTGACCAGTTGATAAACCACCAAGGATTCCACCGTTATTATTAGAAAGAAAAGCAATTTTACCCTCTTTGTACTCATATTGATCATTTGACTCAGACCCATTCATTCTAGCCAAATTAAAGCCTTCACCAAATTCAATCCCCTTAATTGCTGGAATTGAAAACAAAAGGTTAGAAAGATAACTTTCTACAGATAAAAATAAAGGTTCTCCTAAACCAATAGGTAAGTTGATAACAGCCGATTCAATTGTACCGCCTAAAGAATCACCCACACTCTTGGTTTTTTCAATTAACTCAGTCATTTTTGGCTTAATGTCATTATTTATTAAAGGGAAAAATGATTTATTCAAATCAATTAATAAATCTTTCTCAATTGCTAAACGATCAAAAGAATTATCATATACATTTTTAATGCTCTCGATATGAGATGCTACATAGATATTCTTTTTCTCTAATATTTGTTGACAAATAGATCCTACTATAACCCATAATACCGTCAATCTTCCGGAAAAAATACCTCCACCAGATTTGTCGTTATAATTGTCATATTTAAAATGAGCAGGAAAGTCGGAATGACCAGGTCTAGGAACATTATCCAATGAATCATAATCACCCTTTTTATAGTCTTTATTAGGAACTAAAAATGTTAAAGCAGCACCAGTTGTATAACCATTTTTGAATCCTGATACAATCTCATAATTATCATTTTCAATTCTAGAGGTACTAATTTTACCATCTGGTCTTCTCTTACTTAAGTTAAAATCTAGCAATTCAAAATCTAATTTGATTCCAGCAGGAATTTGATCTAAAACAACCCCAAGGAATTTGCCATGGGATTCACCAAAAAAAGTTAGTTTTATATTATTACCGATATTATTCATAAAATATCAACTCCGTTTACAATTCTTCGATTTGTTTTTTTATTATGTATGCTTCACCAATTTTATCTACTATTACTACAGAAATACCATTAGTTTGAGCTTTTTTATCTAATTTAACAAATTCTATTAAATCATCTTTCGTGGCTTTGTCTTCTGTAGGTAAATTATACTTAGATAATACTGTTTTTAAATCATTTTCAATATCTTTATCGATCATCAAAAGCATTCCTAAGCCAACAGCTTCGCCATGCAGATATTTATTATATTTGTAAAAAGCTTCATATGCGTGACCAAATGTGTGGCCAAAATTTAGTAAACGTCTTTCCTTTTCATCAAATTCATCTATTTCAACTAATTCTTGTTTTATAAGTAATGATTGATAAATATAATATCCAATATTCTCCTTAATATCAAGAGTTTTCAAATCATCAAACAGATGTTTAGATTTAATCATTCCATATTTAATCATTTCGGCTACGCCATTATTAAAATGTCTTGTTGGTAATGTGTCTAATGTTTTTGGATCAATTAAGACTAAACTAGGGGGATAAATTGATCCAATACAGTTTTTTGCATTTTCAGTATTGATGCCAACTTTACCGCCGATAGAAGAATCTATCTGTGATAATAACGTTGTAGGAATTTGAATATATTCGATACCTCTTAAAATTGTAGACGCTAAAAAACCTGCAAGATCTCCTGTGACTCCTCCTCCTAAAGCGATAATTATACTATCTTTCTTTATTCCTTTTTCAAGAAGAATTTTTGCCATTCTCTCATATTGAAAAAAAGATTTAGAGGTTTCTCCTTCAGGGAATTCAATCAAGCAACTATTAGTTAATTTGTTTAGTAATTTATTTGCGAATAATTTAGAAACATTATCATCGGAAATAATCACATAATTTTTACTAACATCCAAAAATTTTTCAATATTGTCGAGAAGATAATCTTTGATATAGATATCGTAATTTCTTCTTGTTGATTTAATAGTTAATTTCAATTTTATCACCTATAGATATTCTATTTTAATGCCAAGGGATTGTAAATCATCAAAGAAGTCTGGATATGACTTATTTATAGCCTCTGCTCTTTCAATGATTATTGGACCCTCAGCCCTTAGTGCAGCAATTGCAATTGACATTGCCATCCTATGGTCATTATAAGAATCTATCGTTCCTTTCTTAAAGGTTTCTGAAGCGTAAATAATATAGCTGTCTCCAAGAATATTAGTTTTTATCCCCAAAACAGATAGTATTTCATTAGTTGCCAGCAAGCGATCTGTCTCTTTTATCCTCAATCTATTTGCATTATAAATTAAGGTTTCTCCTTTTGAAACAGCACCTAATATTGATAATATAGGGCCAATATCTGGACATTGACTAACATCAATATTAAGTCCAGAAGTTTCTGATTTAACAAACCTAAGAGAGTCTCTCTCCTTTAAGACTTTACCTCCCATTGACTTGATTAATTCAATTATTACACTATCCGGTTGTAATGTATTCTTATTAACATTACTGATTTTAATATCGCCATTTATAATTCCAGCTACTGCAAAAAAGGCTAATTGTGAATAATCGGATTCGACAGAGTAGTTACACGATTTATAAGTTTGATTGCCCTTTATAAAATAAATATTATTTTCTTCAATTATATTAATGCCAAAACTATTTAAAACATCAATTGTAAGATCAACATATTTTTTAGACTCCAATTTGCCAATAATTTCAACTTTAGAATCCGAATTTTTTAAAGGTAAAGAAAATAATAAACCACTTATAAATTGAGAACTTACATTCCCAGGCAACTTATATATTCCGGGTTCAATTTCTCCTTTTATAAAAATATTATTTTCGGTTCTTTCAAATTTAATACTCTTACTTATAAATATATCTTCATATACTGATAAAGGTCTTTTAAGCAAAGAATGTTTACCTGTAAAACTAATTCCTTTATTGTTGCAAAGAAGAGGTATAAGAAATCTTATTGTTGATCCGGATTCTTTGCAATCAATTTCTTCATCTCCAAAAAAGGAAAGTTTTCCATTCCCATAGATATTTAAAGCGTTGTCCATTTTCTCAATTTTAATTCCAAGTTGTTTAAACGCATTAATTGTAGCTTTTATATCATCTGAGAAGGTTACATTTCTAATAGTAGATTTTCCATCAGCTAAACAAGCGCAAATAATTGCGCGGTGAAGGATTGATTTAGATGGCGGAATTTTTACACTTCCTTTTGCAAAACCAGGATAAACTTTTACTTTCATTGGCTACCTAACTTTTTTATATTTCTTTTTCAAATTATTGGATTTTTCCAGCAAAATCTTTAATTTATCAGGATCATTGTTTTGAATTTCTTTTTTAAGCAAATTCAATTCTTCAATAAATAAATCAAGTCTTTTTATAATATATTTAGAGTTATTTAAAAAGATATCTGTCCATAAAATGCTATTATTTTGGGCTATTCTTGTTAAATCCTTGTAAGAATCACCAGCAAAATCAACGATATTAATTTCTTCGTCATAGGAGTTAACCAAAGCCATTGAAATTAAATGAGTTATATGTGAAGTATAAGCTAATAAATCATCATGAGTTTCCATTGAAACGCTTGAAATTTTATTGAAACCTATTTCTTCAGCTAGTTTTTTTGCTAAATTAACATTTTCTTTTTTGTTTTTAAAATAATCAATAATAATGTAATTACTATTTTCAAAAATTGAACAATCTGAATTATAAACGCCACTTGATTCTTTACCCGCTATTGGGTGAGTGTAGATTATTTCAATCTCGGATAAACTTAATTTTTCAATCTCTGATATTAAACTGCTTTTAATCCCTGATACTTCTATGAATATTGTTCCAGGCTGTATTAAGTGACTATTCATTTTAAAAAAACTTATAATATCATGGGGATACAAACACAAATACATTAATTTATTGTTTTTCAAGAAATCGGTTAGATTTTCAAAACTTTTATCAATGATATTTTTATCTAAAGCATACTTTAAAGAGTTTACATCTTTATCGTATGCACTAATTTTGTGATTATTCTTTTTTAATCCTTGAGCAATTGAACCGCCAATTAAACCCAAACCGATAATTCCTATTTCCATATAAAACTCCTTTTGTATGAAATAATTTTATCATAATTCACCATAAAAATATTATATTAAAAAAAATCAGGTTAAAAAAAGGCTTTCATTTGCCTATAATGCTTAAAAAACCATAATATTTTATGTTATAATTAGTATGAATAAAGAGGTGAATTGCTATGTATAAAGAAATTGGAGTTTTTGAACATGCAAATATAGTTTTAGAAAAGATGACACCTGGAGTATTTTTAAACACCAAGAAAGACAATGTAATTAATACAATGATTATTGGTTGGGGCGGAATTAATGTTATTTGGGGAAGACCAATATTCATAGTGCTCGTTAGAGATTCTCGAGCTACATATGATTTGATTGAATCAAGTAACGAGTTCACAGTAAGTGTTCCTCTAAATGACAACTTAAAAAGAGAAATAGGTATTTGTGGAACAAAATCTTTAAGAGACATGGATAAATTTAAAGAATGCAATTTTACACCAGTTAAAGGAAGAAAAATAGATACTCCAATAATAGCTGAGGTGGGATTACATTATGAGTGTAAAGTTATATACAAACAAACTTTAAATCAGGATGTTGTACCACAAATTGTTAAATCGAGATATTATAATAAAACCGCAAATCACACTGTGTATTATGGCGAAATAGTTGACCAATACATTTATGAAAAGGAGTAAACTATGGATAAAATATTAGATGGTTCAGCTTTAGCAAAGAAAATAAGAGCTAACCTTAAAGTCCAAACAGAAGAATATATAAGTAAATATCAAAAAGTTCCTCATTTAGCAGTGATTTTGGTAGGTGCTGATCCAGCAAGCGAAACATATGTTAGATTCAAAGAAAAAGCTTGTAATCAAGTTGGAATTAAATCAACAGTAATTAACTTACCAGAGGATATTACTGAAGAAAAATTGATTGAAGAAATAGATAAATTGAATAATGATAAGTCAATACACGGTATTTTACTTCAATTACCAATCCCTAAACACTTGGATTCAGAAAAAATCATCAATCTTATTAGTCCAAAAAAAGATGTAGATGGATTTGCGAACGAAAATGTAGCTAAACTAAGTAAAAATCAAGATGCATTAGTTCCTTGTACTCCCCTTGGAATTATTAGATTGCTTGAAGAGTATAATATTAAAACTCAAGGAGAACACTGTGTTATCCTTGGCAGAAGTCAAATAGTTGGAAAACCGATGGCACAATTAATGTTACAAAAGAATTCAACGGTCACAATTTGTCATTCAAAAACAAAGAATCTGAAAGAAATAGCTAAACAAGCTGATATTTTGATAGCCGCGATTGGAAACGCTCATATGGTTGACGATACTTTTGTTAAAGATGGAGCTGTGGTTATTGATGTTGGGGTCTCAAGGGTTGATGGCAAGATTTATGGCGATGTTGATTTTGATAAAGTGATTGATAAAGTAAGTTATATTACACCAATGCCAGGTGGAACCGGGCCGATGACGATCGCTTGTCTATTAGAAAACACTCTAAAATGCTATTTAAATTTGGTAGAAAAAAATGATTGAACGCTATACTAGACCAATAATGAAAAGAATTTGGTCAGAGAAAAGTAAATTTGATACATTTTTAAAAATTGAAATTCTTAATGCAGAAGCTCTAGAAAAAATAGGATTAGTTAGTTCTCAAGATTTAGAGTTAATTAAGACTAAAGCCACCTATAATATCAAAAGAATAAAAGAAATTGAATTAGAAACAAAACATGATGTAATTGCTTTTACAAGAAATGTTTCTGAATCTTTAGGATCAGAAAAACGATATATTCATTATGGTTTAACTTCTACAGATGTAGTTGATACCGCAAATGGATATATCCTAAAAAAAGCAAACGAAGTTATAAAGAAGGATGTTTTATCATTTCTTAAAATTCTTAAAAATAAAGCTTTTGAATATAAAAACACATATTGTATTGGTAGAACTCACGGTATCCACGCCGATATTACTGTTTTTGGCTTAAAATTTGCACTCTGGTATGATGAATTATCTCGTAATTACAAACGTTTCTTAAAAGCGTGCGAAGAAATCGAAGTAGGAAAGATTAGTGGTGCAGTAGGAAATTACGCTTTTACCGAACTTGAAGTAGAAAAATACATTTGTGAAAAACTAGGGTTAAATACAGTAAATATTTCAACCCAAACACTTCAAAGAGACCGACATGCATTTTATCTGAGCACTTTAGTTTTATTAGCTTCTTCTCTAGAAAAAATTGCTTTAGAAATAAGGCATCTTCAAAGAACTGAAGTAAACGAAGTAAGAGAACCTTTCTCGAAGAATCAAAAAGGATCTTCAGCAATGCCACATAAGAAAAATCCGATAGTAAGTGAGAATATTACCGGATTAACAAGAGTACTAAGAGGTTATATGCTATCTGCTTATGAGAATATAGCTCTTTGGCATGAAAGAGACATAAGTCATTCTTCAGTAGAAAGAATTATTTTACCAGATGCAACAACTTTAATTGACTATATGTTTAATCGTTATTCTAAAGTAATAGAAAATTTAGTTGTTTATGAAGAAAACATGATAAATAATATCTATAAAACCAATGGAATAATCTTTTCACAACGAGTTCTGACAAAGTTAATAGATGCTAGTGTTTCTCGAGAAAATGCTTATGATTTAGTTCAAACTTTAGCTAATGAAGCTTATGAAAAGGGATTAAATTTTAAAGATTTAGTAAAAAGCAATCAATATATTTGTTCTTTACTCGATGAAAATGCAATTGATGAAATGTTTGACATGAGTTTTTATAGCAAAAAAGTAGATTATATTTATAATAATGTATTTAATAATACAAAACGGAATTAGGAGGTAGAAAAATTTATGGAAAAGAAGAGACTTTATCGAGATACGGAAAACCAGAAAATTTTTGGAGTTTGTTCTGGATTATCTGATTACTTAGATTTAGATGTAACTCTAATTAGAGTATTATGGCTAGCCGCAGTTTTATTAGCAGGTTCTGGCTTGTTATTATATCTAATTTTTGCGATAGTTGTTGAACCAAAAAGTGTTGTTATGGCAAAAATCAAAAAAGAAGAACAAAAAAAAGATGACAGTGATGATCCATTTGCAAAATACGATAAATAAGAGTATGAATAATTTAAGACTGAGAATTAGAAAACTTTCAGTCTTTTTTCTTTGAATTCAAATAAAATCTTATTTGTGCGGGAATTTTTATTCAACAAAAAAACAACAAACTTCAAAATTTTATTTTATTAATCAGATTAATTCAAAACAAAGCAAATGAAAATTTTGGAAATGAATGTGTTTGTTTATCTGAGAAAAAAGTGTAATGGTTTTATTAAATGAAGAAAATGTTAATACTAAACGATTAATATTTATTCCAAAAAAAGAAATTAAAATATTATAAATAATATAATGAAATAAAAAATTTGAATATTTACTAAAAATAAGTAAGATTGATACTAAATCTTACTTTTTTTATATGCTTTTATGAATATTAATTACAAAAGTTTTTTATAGAGTTATTCTTAGGAAAACCATAGTTTTTTAGTAATGGAAAATGTATAATAATATTATAAGGAGGGATTGCCTATGGAAGAATATAGATTACATAAAAATATACTTTGCATAGATTTAAAAAGTTTCTATGCATCAGTAGAATGCGCTGTTTCTGGCCTAGATCCCTTCAAAACGCCTTTGGTAGTTGCGGACAAATCCAGAGGGGGAGGATCGATAGTTTTAGCGGTTACACCATATCTAAAAACCCTAGGAGTACCGAATCGTTGCCGAGTTTACGAACTACCAAAAAACATCGATATAATTTATCGAAAACCAAGGATGGAAAGATATTTAGAGTATTCTACAAAAATTATTGAAATTTATTTACAATTTGTTTCTGAAGATGATCTATATGTTTATTCAGTAGATGAGGTTTTTTTAGATGTTACAGAATATTTACAATATTATAAGAAAACCGATTATGAATTAGCAAAAACAATAATGGAAGAAATCTATAAACAAACAAAGATTTACTCTACTTGTGGCGTTGGACCGAATATGCTGATTGCTAAATTAGCATTAGATATCGAAAGTAAACATTCTCCAGACTTTATCGCTAAATGGGACTATGATGATTTGCCAAATAAATTATGGCCGATAAAACCCTTATCCAAAATGTGGGGAATCGGACATAATACAGAGAGAAATCTCAATGCTTTAGGAATTGAAAAAATTGAAGATTTAGCTAATTATGACGTTAAAAAACTTAAGAAAAAGTTTGGCGTAATCGGCGAAGAATTATATTATCATTCTCACGGAATCGATATGAGTTTGATTCAAGAAAAATTAAGATTAAAACCCGCTAGTAAAAGTTACGGCATAGGTCAAACTTTATTTGAAGATTATTATAAACCGGAAATATTTCAAATAATTAGAGAAATGGTCGATGATGTATGTAGACGTATGCGAGTTAGTAAAAAGAAAGCTTCAACCATCCATTTTGCCTTAGGCTATAGTAAAGATGTTGGTGGTGGTTTTGCTAGACAGATGCAACTTTCTCAGCCTTCAAGCAACGAATCCCATGTTTTTCAATTATGTTTAAAAATAATGAATAAATTTTATAATGATTCGCCAATTAGGGTTGTAAGAATAGCGGCCACAGGACTGATTGATGACCGTGATTACCAAGTAAATATATTCGAAGACATTGAAACGGTGATAAAAGAGAAACAAGTTTTTCACGCTGTTGATGAAATAAAAGAACGGTTTGGCAAAAATAGTATCAATCGAGCTTCTAGCGAATTAAAAGCGTCAACGATAAAGGCTAGGAACGATATGATAGGTGGTCACAATGCCTAGTGCTTATATGGATAGAGGGATAATAAAGTGGGCTGCATTTGATGCTTTGAGTGGTTATCACTCAATGTTGAAAGAAATGCAGCATCGACTAGGGAAGAAAGCCAAACCAATCCTTAGTGATGATGAATATGAACTCTTAAATAGAAATTTACAAGTAGCTATGAACAATCATAAAGAAGTAGAACTTCAATATTATAGTGACGGATACATTAAAACTACTTACGGACAAATAAAAAAACTAGACTTTGTAAATAAAACAGTTATTTTAACAACTTATGAAAAAATTCCCGCTGATGATGTAGTCAATTTGGCGATTATCTAATCAAATTTTGGTGAAAGTATTCAGAAAAACCGCCCAAAATGGTATAATAAATTTATGCTTAGGAGGTTTTCATGAAAAAGATCAAAAGATTAGAATCGCCAAAGATTGTCTACATCATTTTTTTAACAATTTTAATTTTAGAAATAGCAGGTGCGAGCTTTAGTGCTGGGTTCGCTACTTCTCCAGAACAAAGAGATGCAGCTATATCAAATATATTCTTAGGCTTTTTAGGAATAATGTTATTTTCTTTACCTTGGCTTATAGAGTCTAGATTTAAAGTAGACATTCCCAATTATTTAGAAGTAATAGTATTATTCTTCTTGTTTAGCGCAATAATATTGGGAAATATTCATGGCTTTTTAGAATCAGTTAAAGGATATGACAAATTTCTACATACTTTAAGTGGAATTATAATCTCGGTAATTGCTTATGAAATTATTCATTCATATAATCTATCCAAAGCCGATGAAGTTAAGTTGAGTCCAGGATTGCTTAGTATATTTGCATTTTGTTTTTCAATTACACTTCTTGTTGTTTGGGAATTTTATGAATTTTCAGTAGATACAATTGCCTATAACATCAATAATGAAACCGCAAGAAACATGCAAAGATACCAATGGGTTAATGATAGCTTAATCTATCCGCAACCATATGGTTTAATGGATACAATGCTAGATTTGATTGTTGGTTCAATCGGGGCGGCATTAGTTAGTTTTATTGGCTGGAGAATTTTACTTAAAAAGCAATTAAAACAATTAAGAAAAGAGATGATTGAATAATGATTGTTGAAAAAGCTTATGCAAAAGTCAATTTGTTTTTGAATGTTCTTGGTAAACGTAAAGACGGGTATCACGATTTAGAGATGCTTAACGTTAAAATTGATTTACATGACTTACTTGAATTTAACTTAATTGATTGTGACAACACGGTGATAATAAAATCAAACGATTTATTTTTGTCTAATCAAGATAATATTGTTTTACAAGTAGCGAAATACATGTTAAAAAACTATAATATAAACAATGGCTTGGAAATAAAAATAACTAAAAATATTCCTTTCGGAGCGGGATTAGCTGGTAATTCAGCTGATAGCGCTGCGGTAATAAAAGGAATAGATAAATTATTTAATCTAAATCTATCAATTAAAGAAATGATGGAAATCGGTGTTTTATTTGGCGCAGATATACCATATTGTCTTTTTGACAAACCGGCATTTGTTTCAAAAATAGGAGAAGTTGTAAATGATTTTAATCTTGATTTATCAGATTATAAGTTATTACTAATAAATCCGAGAGAATTTATTAGTACAAAAGATGTTTTTAGTTTTACCGATAAACATCCGTATAACATCAAAGACATTGATTCAATAAAAAAGTATTGCGAACAAAATAACATTCAAGCAATCAGAGAAAATGTTCATAATTCTTTAGAAGAAATAGTAATCAATAATTATGATTTTATGAAGAATTTTAAGGATAATTTGGTTGCTGAACTAGGTTCTCTAGGTTTAGTAATGACTGGGTCTGGTTCCAGTTTCATCAAAATTTTACAAAAAAATGAAGATGTTAGCGACTTTATTGGTCGTTACAATGAGAAATATCTGATTAAATTACATAATTTTTTATAGATTTTTTGCCTACCCTATTGAATTATCAAAAATAAACATGATATAATTTGCCAAAGAGGTGGTAGTGTGAAGATAACTGAGGTACGTGCGAAAAGAATCAACGGCGACAATCGATTAGTGGGTGTAGCTGCCATAACTATTGATAACTGCTTTGTCGTTCATGAATTACGGATCATTGAGGGGAAAAATGGTTTATTTGTCGCGATGCCAAGTCGCAAAATGCCAAGTGGGGATTACAAAGATGTTGCCCACCCTATTAACAGTGATACAAGGGCTATGATTGAAAAAGCAGTTTTAGATACTTTTCAAGCTTTACCAGAATTAAATGAAGAAGATAAAAACATTGACGAATAGTCGATGTTTTTTAATTTAAAAAAATTGTGACTTTTTTGTTTAGTCTTAATGTTGTATAATATAGTTGAACTAATCTATTATTGAAGAAAGGAAGCAATAGATTCCTATTGCGATGGTTTTTTATGGCTGTTTTTCATGGTTCAAAAGTAAAATTATTCGCGTTAAGTTCTAATGTCCAATTAGCTCAAGATATAGCCGATTTTATCGGAATTCCCTTAAGCAAATGCGAAGTGACTCATTTCGCAGACGGTGAAATCAATATAAATATTCCGGAAACTGTCAGAGGGCACAAGGTTTTTGTTATTCAATCAACATGTAGTCCTGTGAATGAACATATCATGGAATTATTAATTATGATTGACGCTTTAAAACGAGCTTCTGCTAGGGAAGTAAATATCGTTATTCCTTACTACGGATATTCAAGACAAGATAGAAAAGCAAAAGCAAGACAACCAATTTCAGCTAAATTAGTGGCTAATTTATTAGAAGTAGCTGGTGCTGCACGTGTAATCAGTATGGATTTACATGCACCGCAGATTCAAGGATTCTTTGACATTCCAATTGACAACTTTAGAGGAATGCCAATTATAGCCAATTATATAAGAGCTAAAAACTTAGAAAACATTTGTGTTGTTTCTCCTGATCACGGCGGTGTTGCTAGAGCTAGAGATTTAGCAAATATTCTCCAATCACCAATTGCGATTATCGATAAAATGAGACCAGAGCCAAATGTAGCTGAAGTAATGAATATTATCGGTAGAGTAAAGGGAAAAACTTGCGTTATTATCGATGACATGATAGATACTGCAGGGTCAATCTTCGCAGCTGCTAATGCACTAACAGAAGCTGGCGCAAAAGAGATTTATGCTTGCTGTACACATCCAGTATTTTCTAAAAACGCTACTGACTTACTAATGGAAGCTCCAATCAAAGAAGTTATATGTACAAATACTATAGAACTTCCTAAAGAAAAGATTTTTTCAAAACTTGTTCAACTTTCAACTGCAGAGTTGTTAGGACAAGGTATTATCAACATCATTGATGATCAAGGTGTTTCCACATTATTTTCTTGCGAAAGATAAACCTTAACTTTACAAGAGAATCATTTGTGGTATAATAAAATAAATTGATGACTGGAAGAGTAAAATTAAAATCTTGTTTATAGCGAATGAGGGTATGGTGAAAGCCTCAAAATCAAGCTTAATTTGAAAAACGCCCACGAAAGACAGAAGAATTAGTAGTAGAACTGTACGTAAATCTTGCGTTAAAAGATATCGAGTGCTGAGATATGATTCTCAGAATTAAGGTGGTACCACGGAAATATTCGTCCTTTACAATTTATTGTGAAGGACTTTTTTATTTTTAAGGAGGAAATTATGTTATTAAAAGAATTACAAGAGTTATATAAAGATAGTCCGCTATCAACTCACACGAGATATCATAAAGAGTCATATGTCGATGGACAAATTGATTATTTTATTGGTTTAAACTCCGCTACAATCGGAAGTTTTGCTAATGAATATTATAAAACGATTGAAAAGCCAGAACTTGTAGAGCTATTAAGACATAAAATACATGATTTTCGTTCAATTGCTTTAAGTATAATGTGCAAGCAAATGGACATAAAACCCAATAAACATAAGGAAATTGTAGAGATGTATTTAGAAAATCTCGATTATGTAAATAATTGGGATTTAGTCGATATATCTGCTTCAAAAATACTTGGAAGATATTTATATGACATAAATGACTTTGATTTGCTTTATGAGTTATCAAAATCGGAAAATTTATGGTATAAAAGAGTATCGATAGTAGCTACTTACCACTTAATAAAAAACAATTTACTCCAAGTTACTCTAGATATAGTAGATACTCTTATCGTAGAGCAGCATGACTTAATGCATAAAGCATGTGGTTGGATGTTAAGAGAGTTAGGAAAAAGAGATGTGAATCTTTTAACAGACTATCTTGAAACAAACTATACTTTAATGCCTAGAACAATGTTGAGGTATGCAATCGAAAAATACCCAGAAGATATAAGAAAAAGGATTTTAAAAGGAGATTTTTTATGGCGATAGAAATTAAAAAAATTTACATTGACTATGTAAGTTATAAAGACAAAGAAGTATTAATCAACGGTTGGGTTAGAAATAATCGTTCCCAAAAAGAGTTTGGATTTATCGATTTAAATGATGGTACTACATTAGAAACAGTTCAAGTAGTTTACGAATCGGAGACTTTAGAAAACTTCAAAGAAGTCTCTAAATTTAGAGTTGGATCTTCAATAGTTGTTAAAGGCGTTTTGGTATTAACGCCACAAATGAAACAACCATTTGAAATTAAAGCTAAAGAGATTATTCTAGAAGGCGATAGTCTAGACGATTATCCAATTCAACCAAAAAGACATTCAAGAGAATTTTTAAGAGAAAATGCTCATTTAAGAATGCGCACAAATCTATTTAACGCAGTGTTTAGAGTTAGATCAGTTGTTTCTTTCTCAATCCATAAATTTTTCCAGGAGAGAGGGTTCGTTTACCTTCACGCGCCAATCATCACCGCTAGTGATGCTGAAGGTGCAGGAGAAATGTTCCAAGTAACTACTTTAAACGGGAAAAAACCAGAGGAAGACTATGGTAATGACTTTTTTGGAAAGAAAGCAAACCTTTCTGTTTCTGGTCAACTACAAGCAGAGGCATATGCATTGGCATTTAAAAATGTATATACTTTTGGGCCGACTTTTAGAGCTGAAAATTCAAATACCACAAGACATGCATCTGAATTTTGGATGATTGAACCGGAAATAGCTTTTGCGGATTTAAAAGATGATATGGATTTAGCAGAAGCTATGGTCAAATATATAATTAAAGACTTATTTGAAACTTGTGAAAGTGAACTAAAGTTTTTTGATCAATTTGTAGAAAAAGGATTGATTGAAAAATTAACAAAAGTTTTAGAATCTAAATTTGCTGTGGTAACACATAAAGAGGCAATAGATATATTATTTGCTAACAGTAAAGACTTTGAAGTAAAACCTGAACAAGGTAAAGACTTAGCAACAGAACATGAGAAATTCTTGACAAAATTCTTTAATGGACCAGTATTTGTGATTGATTGGCCAAAAGAAATTAAAGCTTTCTACATGAGAATGAATGAAGATAATGAAACGGTTGCTGCTATGGACTTGCTTGTCCCAGGGTCAGGAGAACTTATCGGCGGATCACAAAGGGAAGAAAGACTAGATTATTTAGAAAAAAGAATTAAAGAATTAGGTATTGATGATAAAGATTTATGGTGGTATAAAGATTTAAGAAAATATGGCGGATGTAAACATGCCGGTTTCGGTATGGGATTAGAAAGAATGATTATGTATGTAACTGGAATTGATAACATTCGTGATGTTTTACCATTCCCAAGAACACCGAAAAAATGTGAATTCTAAAAACAAAAGTAAAGCTCGAATTTTTCGAGCTTTCGTTTTTTTGATTTATAAATTTTAAACTTTATATTAGTGCTATTTATTGGTATAATTACTGTTGAGGTGCTACATGAAAATAATAATTGATGCAGACGCATCACCAGTGAAAAATATAGTTATTGAATTAGCAAAGAAATATGGCGTTCCAGTCATTATGGTATCGAATTTTAATCACAATATAGTTTCTGATTATGCACAAGTAATAATTGTAGACGAAGGAATGGATGTCGCTGATCATGAGATTGTTAAACAGACAGAACAAAACGATTTAGTCATCACTCAAGATTATGGTTTAGCAAGTTTAATATTAATGAAAAAAGCTGATTGCCTCCATCAAAATGGCTGGTTTTACACAAACGAGAATATTGATATGTTGTTAATGCAAAGACAAATTTCTCAGAAGATTAGAAAAAGCAAACAAAGAAATCAGCATATTGCAAAAAGAACAGAAAAAGATAATGCAATTTTCAGAGAAAAATTAGAGCAATACCTTATTAACAGATGTCAAAAGTGACATCTGTTTTATATATTAATTAGACTTTATTAAATACTATTTTTACTTAGTTTTGATGTACTTACAAAAATAAAAGACAAGGAGATAATTTCCTTGTCTTTCAAAATAAACTTTTTAAACTTTTATTATTTCTTTTCTTTAATAACTGGTTCTTTTAAAGATTCAACTAATCCGCTAGCAAGTCCTACTATACCTTGCATTTCTGAAGGGATAATAATCTTTGTTGCTTGTCCTTGAGCTACTTTTTCCATAGCTTTATAAGCTTCTAGAGTTAATACTGCTTGATCTGCTCCGGCTAATTTAACTAATTTAATACCTTCTGCAGTAGCTGTTTGAACTTTAAGGATTGCTTCAGCTCTACCTTCAGCTTCTCTAATAGCAGCTTCTTTTTTACCTTCAGCTTCTAGGATATTAGCAGCTTTTTCACCTTCTGCAGTTAAGATAGCAGCTTGTTTTCTACCTTCAGCAATCAGAATGGATTCACGTCTTTCACGTTCAGCTCGCATTTGTTTTTCCATTGCTTCACGTATTTCTTTTGGCGGAATAATATTCTTAACTTCAACACGATTAATTTTGATACCCCATGGGTCTGTCGCGTCATCAAGAATAATACGCATTCTTTCGTTGATTAAATCTCTAGATGTTAAAGTTTGGTCTAACTCTAATTCACCGATAATATTACGTAAAGTAGTAGCAGTTAATTGTTCGATTAATAATCCTGGATTTTCTGCCCCATAAACGAATTGTTTTGAGTCAGTAATTTGCAAGAATACAACAGTGTCAATTTGCATTGTAACATTATCTTTTGTAATAACAGCTTGAGGTGGGAAGTCTAAAACTTGTTCTTTTAAGTTTATAACATCACTCACCATACCTCTTGTATTGTAAGTTCTTCTGATTCGATCAATGAATGGAACTTGGAAATGGAATCCAGCTGTCCAAGTAGTAAAATAGTTACCCCATCTTTCGATAACATATTCAGTCGCTTGAGGTACGATTTTAATTCTTGTACCTAAATAAATAAGAATAATTACTAACAAAGCAACTAAAAGAATTATTCCCCAAGTGGAAATTAAAAACATTGGTGCTAACATAATATAAAATCCTCCTAATAATTATATTCCGTTTTATCAACGGTAATTTTTGAAATCATATCTCTAACAGTTAATTTATTTCTAGTAGCAGCTATTAAAGCCGTATCAATTAAGAACATAAACATAACTGCCATTATTGCATACAGTGGATTGATTGGTATCAATACAATGATTAATAGATATTTAAAAGCAATATCATGTAAAAACAAACTCATTAAATTTACTGGTCCAGTTAATTTTAAATGCATAACTCTTCTTCCTAATGTCATGCCTTTAAGAATCATTGTGTAAAACGTTGAGATCAGTAAAAATATAAAAGCATAATAATAGACAACGTTAGTGAAATATATACCCAAAGGTTGAATATAAGGTGCTGTATCAACTTGATTTTGTTGGAACAGAATATCTGATTGTTCAACATAGTTAGCTAAAGCTTGAGCCTTTAAATCTTCATCTTCACCAGCAAGAAGTTTTTCGGCTTCATACTCTTGTTGCAAATCTTTGATGTCCTCATTATAAACAGCCATTATTTCTTCATAAGTTGTATTAATTTCGTCATAGTTATCAATTTTATTTTGTAACATACCTCTTCCAAATAAAATGAAACTTAAGTATATTACACCAAAAACCAAAATCATATCAAGTAAAGACGACAGAAGTCTTCTAAAAAAACCAGCTCTCATTATTCTTTCCTAACAACTAATTTTACACCTTTAATGGCTAAAACTAAAACTTTCTCGTTAATTTGTATGTCTTCATTAGCTATAGCGGTCCAAATTTTACCTTCGATTTTTACTTCTCCGCGTTCACCGTCAAGTATAGGTTTAATACAAACGGCAACTCTCCCAACTAAGGAATCAGCATTTGTTTTAATTTCATTCTTCTTGATAAATTTCTTAAATATTGGTCTTAAAACCAATAATAAAGCAATTGAAAAAAGAATAAAGATCAATACTTGAATCCAGATTAATTCAGGGAAAATAATTGCGAAGATTAAAGCAAAGAATCCACCAGCAGCAAACCAAATACTAGACAAATCCATTGTCAAAGCTTCGATAACGCCAGCTACAATGATGACAGCGAACCATACAAATATCATTGTGGTCGCAAGATCAATTGCTAAAAACATATCCTTACACCTCTTCCTTATTCAAATCAATTATTAATGCTTCTTCAGATTTACTCCAATGAGCTTTAAATTTGTAAGAATTCTTATTCGTAAAATCAAAACTCATTAACTCTGCAACTTCTGACATGAATAACTTATTACATACTCTTGAATAACTAGACTTTATTGTGATATTATGTCTTTGTTCTTCAGGAACATATCCTAAACTAGCTTCCTCTTTAGTTATGGGTTTAACAGCTATTAACTTATTGTCAACATCTAAACCCAATAAAACAATATAAGCGGTCTCGAAATAACTAGTTGCGGACTTATTCAATGTGATGTTTGCTTCATACAGTGTTGCTAATTCATCTAGGGGTTTTTTTGATACCCATTCGAATTTACTCATCGTACAACCTCCATTATAATACAGATTTATCATATTCATAATTATATCACGACTATTTATGATTATCAATAGATATTTTAAATTATTTTAAATTATTTATGATTACTTTGTATTTACCACAACAATAAGTTATTATTAATCAGGTGATAAAAATGAAAGAAAACAAGTATTCAGACTTTGTATCCAAGTCTTTAAATAAAACTTTTAAAAGTGTCCTCTTTGGTCGTTTTTTAAGAGCAATTGATGATTATAAATTAATCGAACAGAATGATAAAATTTGTGTCGCACTTAGTGGTGGTAAAGATTCGTTAGTTTTAGCAGCGCTTTTTGAAGAATATAAACTTCACTATAATAATAATGTTGAAATTGTTTATTTAATGATGAACTCTGGCTTTACAGAGACATTCCTTGATAACCATCTAGAAAACATGAAAAAACTTGGTATTAAACAAGTTACTAAGGATTCTCGAGTTTACGAAATCGCTAATGAGATGAATCCAAAAGCTCCATGTTTTTTATGTGCGAGAATGAGAAGAGGATTCTTATACCAAACAGCTAAAGATTTAGGTTGTAACAAACTTGCTTTGGGTCATCACTTTGATGATGTGATTGAAACGACTTTAATGAATATGTTTTACACAGGCACTTTTAAGACTATGCTACCAAAAGCAAAGTCGCAAAACTATGAAGGTTTAGAACTTATTAGGCCAATGTATTTAATAAAAGAGAAAGATGTCGAGAGATTCATTAAGTATCATAATATAACAATTAATTCTAAAGGATGCTTTTTTCAAGAAAGAAACATTGATTCAAAAAGACAAGAGATGAAAAGCTTGATTACCGATTTAAGGAAAGTTTATAAGAATATTGATATCAATATCTTTAGATCGGCAGAAAACATTAACTTATCTAGCGTTTTAGGTTATTACGAAGACGGAGATGAAAAGATAAGTTTCTTAGATAAATATTAAAAAACAATGCAAAAAATTGCATTGTTTTTATATAAAGGTTTCACATGAAACATTATTTTCCTAAACAAAACTTTGAAAACAAAGTTGAGATTAAATCATCGCTTGAAGTCTCTCCAATAATTTCGCCAAGACTACTCCATGCTTTTCTTAAATCAATCTCAACCATATCGATTGGTATTTGATTAAATGAAGCTTCTAAAGCTTGTCCTAAAGCTAGTTTTGCTTCCTTAAGTTTGCCGATATGTCTTGTGTTTGAAATAATCGTATAATCGTTTTCTAATAGTTCTTCGTTAATGAAAAGTCTTTTAACTTCACTAGCAAGGTTCTCTATACCGACGTTATTCTTTGCGGAAACATTTATTATATGTTCATCTTCTAAGTTTATTTCTTTGCCGATATCAATTTTATTGCCAATTATAATTCGAGTGCGATCTTTAGTTAAGGCTAGAAGTTGTTGATCTTCTTCAGTGATTTTAGATGATTGATCTAAAACGAGAAGAACTAAATCCGCTTCGCTAATTGCTTTTTTTGTCTTGTTAATTCCGATTTTTTCAACAACATCTTCAGTTTCTCTTATTCCTGCTGTATCAATTAGTTTAAGGATTATGCCTTCAAGATTTAATTCAGCTTCAATCAAATCTCTAGTTGTCCCAGAAATTTCAGTTACAATGGCCTTATCTTCTTTGATAAGCGTATTTAACAAACTTGACTTACCAACATTTGGCCTACCAATAATAACCGTTTTTATTCCATCTCTAATTATTTGACCCGTTTCTGATTCAACTAAAATCTTATCAATCTTTTTAATTAAAAATTCTATATTTGGAATCACAATTTCATTTGTCATTTCGATTACATCATCATATTCAGGATAATCAATATTGACTTCGATATTTGCAATAATATCCAAGCAATCATTTTGTAGCTCTTCAATAAGTTTTAATACATCGCCTTTTAATTGTGAGTTAGCTATTTTGAGTTGGTTATGAGTTTTTGCGTTAACCAAATCCATAATACTTTCAGCTTCGGTTAAATCTAATCTGCCATTTAAATAAGCTCTTTTTGTGAACTCACCATTTTCTGCTAACCTAGCTCCGTTAGCAATTAATAGTTTAATTATTTCATTCGCAATAAAGTTTCCACCATGGCAGGTAATTTCTACAACATCTTCAGTAGTAAAGGTTTTAGGTGAATGAAAAATAGAAACTAGAACTTCATCTATTTGTTCTTGTTTTTCATTTGTGATAAAACCATAATGAACAGTGTGAGAATCTTTATTTTCTAGATTAGCACCACTAAAAATAGAGTTAACAATCGAGATGCTTTCATCCCCTGAAACTCTAATCAAATTTATTGCGCTAGTTCCGTTAGCGGTAGTTTTTGCAACTATCGTATCAAATAACATAAATATCACCACCAATATTTTAACATAATTTTAAAAAAATAATGTATAATATATAAAAGGTGATACTTATGAAAAAATTTAAAAAACCCTTAAAATTCTATTTAATTTTATTTTTAGTATTAAGTTTAGCTGTTATAGGTTATTCGGTATACAAAATTGTCTTTGATTCAACCCCAGTTGATGAGGTAATGAGTTTGTGGTTTTTACCACTTATTTTTATCTTAATTTATTACGGTAGTGATAGTTTAATGGATAAACTATTTAACAAAAAAAAGCAAGTTGATTACGAAGAAAAGTTTATCGAAGAAGTAGCTAAAAAAATGAGAGAAGACAATGCATTTTTAATTGAAGAATACCGTAGATTACAATTGAATGATAAATTTCAAGAAAGCCTTAAAATCGGGTATGAAATCCATAAAAATGGCGAAAGCGACTTATTCAATATTGGTAAATTAGAAAGAAAATTTAAGAAGGGAACGATTGAATACAAAGCTATTCAATACGTTATTGATTTACTTAGAGAAACTGAAAAACCCGTAGAATAAATCTGCGTTTTAAGGTATAATATATATGTACATAAATCAAATTTTGGAGGCTGAAAAATGAGTTACAAAGCGCTATATAGAACCTATAGACCAAAAGATTTTAATGAGGTCGCGGGACAAAAACATATAACTCAAACATTGAAGAACGCATTAGCTAATGATAAAGTAGCGCATGCTTATTTATTTAGCGGTCCAAGAGGGACAGGTAAAACTTCGATTGCTAAAATTTTAGCAAAAGCAGTGAACTGTATTAAAGCTCCAATCGATAATCCGTGTAATGTTTGTGACAACTGTTTAGGGATACAAGACGGGACAATTAGTGATGTGATTGAGATTGACGCTGCTAGTAATAATGGCGTTGATGAAATTAGAGAATTAAGAGATAAAGTCAAATATTTACCAGGGTATGTTAAATACAAAGTTTATATAATCGATGAAGTCCATATGTTATCACAAGGTGCATTCAATGCTTTGCTAAAAACTTTAGAAGAACCGCCAGCACATGTTATTTTTATATTGTGTACAACAGAGTTACAAAAAGTATTACCAACGATTCAATCTCGCTGTCAACGTTTTGATTTTAAATCAATTAGCACCAACGATATAATAACTAAATTAAAAGAAATTATTGAATCAGAAAAAATCCAAATTGAAGAAGATGCAATTAAACAAATATCAACTTACGCAGAAGGCGGATTAAGAGATGCGATATCTTTGTTAGATCAAGTGTACGCATACAATCCAGAGAAGATACTTTTAGAGGATGTTAATCAAATCTGTGGAGCGATTTCAATGCAGACACAAATTGATTTAGCTCAAGCATTAATTGATTTTGACTCTACTAAAGCGATTGAATTACTAAATGATTTATTAGCTCAAGGAAAAGAAGTTAAAAAGATAACTTTAAATTTAATAGAATTTTTTAGAGATGCTTTGATGTTCAGTAATTTACGCAAATTGGATGATGCAAGTATATTACAAGGGAATCAAGATTTTCAAAATATTGCAGGTGAATTAAGTAATCGTAAGGCTTTCTATATCATTGATGTATTAAGTAAGGCTCTAAATGAAATTAACTGGAGTAACAATCCAAAAATACATTTAGAATTGGCTTTCTTAAAAATCGCAGATAATGAAGACAACAGCAATTCTAATGTTTTAGCCGCTATTGATGAAGTTGAAAAAAGATTGCATGATTTAGAAAAATTTAAAGAAGATCTAGAAAAAGAAGATAAATTAGAATCGAAAGAAATTATTGAAAAAATAATCATCAATGCAAAAAAAGATGAGGATGAAGAAGAAGTTAAAGAAGAAGCAAAGCCTGAAGAAGAAATTGATGATAATTTATTCAATGTTCCTGAAGAGGAAGATTTACCAGTTTATCAAGAGGCCGTTTCTGAAGATATAGTTTTAGAATCAAAAGAAGAGGAAGAAGAGGAAGAAACGTTAACTGAAGAAGAGAACGTTTCAGAAGATAATTCTTTAGAGATAGAAGAACCAATAAAAGAACCAGTTGTAGAAAACGAGACGCCAATAGTTGGGTTTGATGAAGAAGTAAAAGAAGATCTATGCAGTGATATTTCAAAGACATATGACATTCACTTTGTTGAAGAAGTATTAAATAATGGCGATAAAAAAGATAAAATCACATTACAAAACAATTGGAACAGCTTCCCTGAAGTTGAAAATGAAGATGATTCAAAATACTTAGCTTCATTGATAGAAACTGGTATGGTTACAGCTTCATCAATTGATAAAATAATTATAACTTTTGCCAGCACCACAATATGCAATACCTTGATGATGCCAACAAACAAAGAAGTTGTAATGAAGATTATAAATAAAAAATTTAATAGAATTATTAATTATATGGCTTTGCCTACCAGTGTTTTTACTGACATATCTAGAGAGTTCCTAGATCGATACCGTAAAGGTGAAGTTTATGTAAAACTTTCAAAAATTGTTTGTGAAGGATTGAAAGACGTATCTCGTGTTGAGAAAAAAGAAGTTAATGATTCAAAACCGAAGATTGTTCAAGATGCGATAAGATTATTCGGTGATAAAGTTAAAGTAAAAGAATAAGGAGGAATATATCTAATGATTAATCCACAAATGCTTAAACAAATTAAAAAAATGCAAGATGATATAAAAAAAATTCAGCAACAAATCAACGAGTCCACTTTTTACGGCCAAGCCGGTGGTTCTGTTGTTAAGGTTGCTGTAAAAGGAACTAAAGAAGTTGTATCTATTAACATAAAAAAAGAGGAAGTTGATTTAACTGATCTAGAAATGGTTCAAGATTTAATCGTGGCCGCTTTGAACGATGCATTCAAAAAAGTTGACAGAGAAATGGAAGAATCTCTAGGAGCAGTTACTCAAGGCGTTAACATGCCAGGCTTATTTTAATGATTTTACCAAAAGCTCTTGAAGACTTAGTAGAAGAGTTTAAAAAACTCCCAGGTGTTGGCAGAAAAACTGCAGAGCGTTATGCTTTGTTTATTATAAATAAACAAGACAAAGAAGATGTTAATCAATTTTCTACCGCTCTTGAAAATGCAAAGACAAAAATACATCATTGTTCAATTTGTGGGAATCTCACAGATGAAGACGTTTGCTATATTTGCAAGGATGAACATCGAGATCAGTCGACTATTATCGTAGTAGAAAATGCTAAGGATGTTTTTTCAATTGAGAATAGCGGTGAATATAAAGGCCTTTATCACGTTTTAAATGGTGTGTTATCACCTATGGACGGGATGGGTCCGGAAGACATTAATTTAGATTCTTTATGGAAAAGGATTGTTAATGAGAATTTAAAAGAGGTTATTATTGCTACATCTTCAACCCCTGAAGGTGAAACGACTGCATTATATATTAAGAGGGTACTTCAAGAAACTGATGTTTTGGTCAGCAGAATTGGTTATGGAGTACCAGTAGGACTTAATCTTGAATTTGCAGATGATTTAACTTTATCAAAAGCGATAGAGAATCGTAAAAAAATCTAGTAATAAAAATTACAAAAAAATTACTACTAGATTCCTATTATTATGCTATAATAATATGTAGAAAATATTTTTTTAACTGGAGGGATTGCTTTGTTTGGAAATTTTATGATTTTTACCTTGGCAATAACAGATACCATCAATGAGTTTATACAACCTTATCTAGAAATGGTTCTTGATAATTTTGTTGAATTAGATCCTTGGCTACAAGCTATAATGCTATTAGTAATCGCTATTTTTGTAATAGTAGGATTGTTTGTATTTATGAAAAAGTTTATTAAACTATTCATAGTGTTGGCTATTTTAGCTGCTATTTTTTGGTTTGTATATACACAAGGCTATCTTGATAGTATTTTAAGCGGTATCAATACTAGTTTATTAACATAATTATAATAAAGAAAGTTACCTGAGAAGTGGGCTTTCTTTTTTTATTAATAACTAATCGAAAGCTTTGAAGGATTATTCTTAAATAATCCTTCATAAGTATCATTAAAGACAAAATTTTTGTGCAAGAAAGGGCGTTTTATCAATGTTATTTAAAAAAAGTTTAAGGCTATTTATCGCGCTTTTAGCGATAATCACCTTTGTCTCATGTGAGGCGGGAACGACTCAAACAACAACCAATACTCCTACAACAGAAACTACAGAAACACCAACAACTGAAGTTACAACCAATAATCTTTATACCTTACCTTCTCTAGAAGGAATGCATAAACAAGAAATTATTACCGCTTTAGAAGGCTCAGGAATTAGTTATACTTTCAAATGGGAAACAAACCTAGAAATTTCTGAAGAAGATTTCATAAGATATGATGGTTTAGAAGTAGGAGATCAAGTTGAATTAGGATCTAACGTAGTAATTTTTATTGCTACACCTCACTATGTTTTACCAGATTTCAGCGGCAAAACTCAAAGTGAGATATTTTCCTCAATTCTAGGGAAAGGGTTTAGTTTTAGCTTCGAAGTAGAAGTAAATAATGATGTTCCTGATCAAACGTTTTCTAAATTTGGCGATGAACTTGAAGCAGGAGATGTATTTGACGGTTCAACAACACTAGTTATCTACATTGGATTTAATACAGTCACATTACCGGATTTAACAAATAAACTTAAATCAGAAATTGTTAAAATTTTAACCGAAGCTCAAATTCAATACAACTTTGAGTATGTGGTTGATGATGATTATCCAGAAGACATGTTTATATCTTATAAAGATATGCAAATTGGCGATTTCTATGAAGATGAACCAGTAACTATTCTTTTATATCAAAATACATTTACGAGTAATCCAACATCCCTCATTATTTCAAAATATGTAGATGGCGGTGATGGAACTAACGATCAAGCAATCGAAATTTATAACCCTACAGATTCCAATGTCTTTTTAGGAGACTACCATTTAGCAATCTTTATTAACGGAGCACTAGAGGCCACTAACATAATAGAATTTGAAGACGTTGATTTAGCACCGGGTGAAACTTACATTATTGCAAATAAAGCCTCTACAAACGGTGACTTATTAAGAAGCGCTGACATTTATGTTTTTGAGTTAAACTTTGATGGCAACGATACCATTCAATTACGTTATAAAAACAATACATACATAGATAGCATTTACCATATAGGGAATCGTGATTTCATTTTCGATAATGAAATATTCGTTAGAAAAGTTGATGTTGTTAAAGGCGCTAGAGATTTCTCTTTTACTGAGTGGACAGCTTATGTGCCTTCATATATTGATTTATTAGGAACTCATCCTTTTTCATATAACCCGACAAATGGAGTATTATTCCAATTTATCAATAGAGAATTTGATGATCCTCTTGGCGGGATGAATGCAGTAACACTTTATTATATTAATGATGGTGACACAGCTTCTTTCAGCCCAGGATTTTTAGATAATGAAAGAGTAAGATTTTTAGGAGTTGATACTCCTGAAACTTTCCCAGTTACTGACCCTTGGGGACCAGAAGCAAAAGCTTATACAACTTTAATTTTGAATGCAGCTATAGAAATTTATATTCAAAGTGATCCAGATTTAGGATATACAGAGACCTATGGCCGTCATCTTGGCTTGGTTTGGGTTAATCTCGGTGTGACAGGAATAGTAATTGATATAGAAAATAGTAGCGGTGTAGTTATGAGAACCGAGCACTTAAGCGGCTGGATTCTTCTAAATTATCACTTAGTGCTTAATGGATATTCATACAATTATTACAGCAGCAATTCAAACTTAGTGTTTGAAAACAGATATCTTTATCGCTATTTCCAAGATGCACAATTGTTCGCTCAAGAAAATGGTTTAGGTATCCATGAATGAGAATTTTTGGTAGATTCCTTTACGCACTTATGGCAGTAGGAATATTCTTACTAGTTTTTACATACTCAATCGATATCACTGCCAATCGTTTCTATGAGGAAGTTTTCGGCGCTTCATTAACTGATGATACTGATAACGTTCCAGATTTTTATTACTTTTATACATCAATACCAGATTATCATAAAAGTGATCCAATTATTTCAATAGACCAAGACGGATATCAAATAAGAGGTTATGAAATAGCAACAGCTGAAATAAACGATCAAGAACAACTAGTAGTACTGGAATACATTTATATTATAGTTTATAGCGATACCGAAGATTTGTCTTTGATTAGTGAAATTAGTCTTATTGAAGCTAACACTGAAGATGAATTTATCATTCCTTTAACAAAATTTAAAACGCTAAATATTCTTAATGGAGTAAATGATAAAGGTCAAATTTATATACCTAAGGAATTGTTTTTAGAGAACGATTTTGATAAAATTAACTTGGTAGGAAAAGACGAAAGCATTATTACTGAAAGCGCTATAAATGTAACCGAGTCTGATTTCACAATAAAACAGAACTTAGAAAGCTTTTTTCAAGAATACGACGCTCTTCCTGATGGAGAAACAATTGAGAATATTCAAGATGACAATGTCTCAATAAGAGTAATCCATCTAGATGAAGAAAATCAACTTAACGGTTCAGTTTTAATGGTTAATCTAGCAGTTTATTTTATAGTTTTAGCATTAGCAACATACTTAATCTTCTTTAGAAGAAGAAAATACGATTAAAAATAAATAAAAATTACTATATAGTATTTGGGAGGAAATATTTTTTATGGAATTAAGATTAGAGAAATTAACAAAGGTTTTCACAAATAAAAATGGACAAGAAACGAGAGCGGTAGACAATCTTGATATTACTATTGAATCAGGTACATTAGTTGCTTTATTAGGTCCATCTGGTTGTGGAAAATCAACAACATTATTTATGATTGCCGGATTGGTTAAACCAACAGGCGGAAAAATTTTCTTCGGAGAAGATGACGTAACAAAATTAGCTCCTGAAAAAAGAGGAATCGGTTTGGTTTTCCAAAACTACGCCCTTTATCCTCATATGACAGTATTTAAAAACATTTTGTTCCCACTAGAGAATCTTGACGTTCCTAGAGACGAAGCATTCACAAGGGTTAAAGAGATGGCTAATCTTGTAGGTATCGGTGAGCTTTTGGATAGAAAACCATCACAACTTTCAGGTGGGCAGCAACAACGTGTTGCAATCGCTAGAGCTTTAGTAAAAAAACCAAGAGTTTTATTACTAGATGAACCGCTATCAAATCTTGACGCGAGATTGAGACTGCAAATGCGTGAAGAAATCAAACGTATTCAAAGAGAAACAGGGATTACTACTATTTTCGTAACCCATGACCAAGAAGAAGCCATGAGTATCTCTGATAAAATGGTTGTTTTGGATTTTGGTCAAGAACAACAATACGCAGCTCCTCAATCAATGTATAACCAACCAGGAAATCTATTTGTTGCAAAATTCTTAGGTAATCCTCCTATCAATGCATTTGAAGCAGAAGTTAAAAACAAAAAACTTATCATCAACGAAAAACAATTTATGACTTTAAACGTTCCTGACGGACTTTATGACGTTGGAATGAGACCAGAAAACTTTAGAGTAGCTGATGACGGATTCAAAACAGAAATCAAAGATATCTTCCATATCGGTAGAGACACGATGATCCATTTTGAATTTAATGGCAATAATGTTAGAGCTTTAGTTGATTCTGATACGATGAAAGTTGATCAAAAATCAGTTTCATTAACAATCAAACCAGAAAGAGTTTATATCTTTGATAAACAAACAGGAAAGGTAGTAAACCATGGGTAATTTTATTAAAAACGCCAAAGAGTTTTTAATAAAGATTGGGAATGCTATTAAAAACTTCTTTTGGAATATTAGGAGATATATTAATAAGTTTAAAAGAAAAATCAGTGATTTTCTAGATAGAAAGAAAATCAACCCAGCTGGAAAATTCCCTGGATGGGCAAAGGCTTTGGTCTATTTATCGCCAGCTTTAATCGTTTTAGGTATCTTTACTTTCTGGCCGATCATTAATTCATTCGCTCTAGTGCTATATGAAAACTATAACATGACTTCAGATAGTATTACTGGGTATACCATATTTGGTAACTTCATTAAAGTATTAACTGATGAATCATTTATTGTACCGGCATCACATACAGCATCGAGTGCAGTTATTAACACTTTGATTATTGTTTTCATCAGTGTTCCAATATCAATTTTCTTGGCATTGGGAATCTCTGTAGCTTTGAATTCAATTAAACCTTTAAAAGGATTCTTCCAAACAGTTTACTTCTTACCATATGTAACCAATACAATCGCGATTGGTTTAGTATTTGCTTATATGTTTA
>CAZMMT010000002.1:0-23160 GCA_964567465.1 uncultured Candidatus Izemoplasmatales bacterium
AAATATCATAATATTATTGTAAAAAGAAAAAAATATGAGATATTCTCATATTTTAATTGCTTTTCTTCCCAGTAATTCTTATCCTTGGATCAACTACTGTTAGTAGAATATCCGCAAAAAGTGAGGTAATCATAATAATACTATATAGTAGAATACCAATTGCCACAACTACATTTACATCGATATAGATTGATGAAAACATTTCTGAAGGCATAACTATAGCATCAAGGAATAGATGCGCTAATCCTGATATGTTATAAACAGATTCAATAAAGAAACTCATGCCCAAAACAAATACGAATGTCGGTATAATTTGAGGGATTACTGTTACTAAAGAATCCTTTAAAGCGTGTCTAAAGATTGCTTGTCTTGTAGTTAAACCTTTGGTTCTTAGAAGTATAAAATGATCAGTATTTAAATTCTCTACTATTTCGCCTCGAACCATTTGCGCAAATTTACCAATTGGTCCAATTGATAGTGCTGTTACCGGAATAATCAATCCTTCTAATTGTTTTAGTAGAGGAGCACTATAATATGGTTCCTGTGGAACAAGCCACTGCCATTTATATCCAACATAGATTACTAACAAGAAAATTATAATGAATGATGGGATTGCATTAAATACCATTGAGAAAGCTGAAATAATCATATCCGTTAGTTTGTTTTTCTTAATCGCGGCCAAAACTCCAAGAAAAACTCCTAAAGGAACGTAGACTAATAAAGCCGTAAAGTTATACTTCATCGATATCAATAATTTACGACCGATTAATTCCCAAACATCAATTCCTTTAGCTGATGTTCCAAAATCCCAATCGTTAACTATATTCATAAAATAGATTTTGAACTCGTACCAAACTCTTATCCAAATTTCATCATTTTGCAAAGTAGTCCATTTAACATACATTGAAAAAGAAAGAATTATATAAGTGAAAGCCAACACAAATGTAATACTTAAAATCATTAGTATAATTCTTTTTATGATGTATCTAAACATTTTCTAATACTCCTTAGCAAATTTTATCAAGTATTATAATTTTATAAAAAATAGGAACAATAATCAACCTAATTTCGCGAAAACAAAAAGAAAAATGACCCATTGGGTCATTTAACTTCTTAAAGTTGCTGATAAATCCTTATTTAAAGTCGAAACAATTCTTTGGATTTGCTCATCCACCTCAGCAGTTTCTAAAGTTCTTGAGTTACTTGAGAACTTAAGTCTTAAAGCAATTGATTTTTGATTTTCCAAATTCTTATCATAATAAACATCAAAAATCTCGATTGAATTTAAAATTTTCTTGCTGGCTGAATTAATGCATTCAATAATTTCACTAGCCGTAACTCCTTTATCGATAAAGAAAGCTACATCTCTTTCGATTGAAGGATATTTAGAAATTTCTTGATAAGTTAAATTCGCTTTCACGGAATTATTAATAACCTTCATTATGTCAATTTCTGATACATAAATGTTATCAATTCCTAATTTGTGCTCTTCTTCCGGATGTAATCTTCCTAAGAATCCAACCGACTCATTATTAACTTTAATAATAGCACTGATTCCAGGGTGAAGTTTAACAAGCGGTACTTCACTTACTGCAATTTCATAATCAGTTATTTTTAAGGTTTTAAATAATGTTTCAATTAAACCTTTTAAATGATAAAAATCGATTGAAATGTTTGGTTTTTGCCAAGATGAATTATCTAGCGTACCATGCATTAATATCGCTAATTTCGTTATTTCACTATCTTCAAAGTATGTGTTTGCTATTTCAAAGATGAATACATCATCAATTTTTCTAGCTTTGTTATATGCTAAAACATTTTGTAAAGAAGGTAATATTGAATGACGTAAATGTTCTCTTTCCTTTGTTAAAGGATTAAGAATCTTTATTGTTTTTGATGTTTCTTGATCAAAAGCTATAGCCATTTCTTCAGAAACTAAAGAATAAGTTCTAGTTTCATAAAAACCTCTATTAACAAAATAATCTCTTACAGTTCTTCTTGTTCTTTGTTTTTTGTTTAACCCGCCTTGTGTTGGGGTTATAGGAATTGTTGTAGGAATTTTATCATAACCATTTATTCTAACAATCTCTTCAATCAAATCTTGATAGCTATCCATTGGTCTTCTTGAAGGAACAGTGATTTTAAATTCATCATTTCTGAATTTGAACTTAAAACGCAATTTATTCAAGATGTTTTCAACAGTATCTGAATCAAATTTGACTCCAGTAACTGAATTTAGTTTATCCATACTTAAGGAAATAATATTTTTCTTCTTAGCGTGGGTGTTATAATAACTAGGTTCTCCAACCAGTATTGCATCTGCGTATTTAATTAATAGCTCACAAGCGTAATTGAGTGCTGGTAAAGTCGATTCCGGATCAACACCTTTTTCAAAGCGACTTGAAGACTCACTCTTTAAGTTTAGTCGTGATGCAGTTCTTCTTACTCTTACCGGATTAAATATTGCACTCTCTAATAAAACTCTTTTAGAATCTTTATTTATTTCCGTTTCCAATCCGCCCATTACTCCAGCCAATGCAATTGGCTTTTCACCGTCAGTAATAACAATGTCACCAGCGATAAGCTTTCTCTTTTCGCCGTCAAGTGTAATAATCTCTTCATCTTTTAAAGCTTCTCTGACAATAATTTTGTTGCTTTTTACTAAATCATAATCAAAAGCATGAAGAGGTTGTCCATATTCTAACATTACATAGTTTGTGATATCGACAACATTATTTATTGGTCTAATTCCAGATGCAATTAACCTTGACTTAAGCCAATAAGGACTTTCTTTGATTTTAATATTTTCAAGTACTTGACCATAATAAGCCGTACTATTTTTTGTTTGAGTATAGATACTTATAGGATTCTCACTAGCTTCTCTAATTACATTTGGTACATTAAATTGCAAATCTAAATCTAGCATAGTGGCAGTATCGTAAGCTACACCTCGCATTGATAATAAATCGGAACGATTTGCGGTAAGGTCAAGTTCTAACACAAAATCATTAAGGTGTAGATATTCTAACGGGTCTTTCCCAACTAATGCATCGTCACCTAATACATATATGCCTTTTTCTAATGAATCAAACTCTTGAATTCCCAGTTCTGCTAGAGAACAAATCATACCATTTGATTCAACACCTCTAATTTTCGCTTTTTTTATCTTAAAATTTCCGGGTAAAACAACTCCGGATTTAGCAACGATAACCTTCTGATTCTGGGCTACATTAGGAGCGCCGCAGATGATTTGTAATTCTTCATCACCGACATCAACGATACAAACGCTTAATTTATCTGCGTCTTCATGCTTTTTTAAAGACTTAACATGTCCAATAACCAAACCATCAATATCAACGAGTTTTTTTAAACCCGCTACTTCTTGACTCATTAAATTGAATTTCTTTACTAATATTTTAGGATCAATATCATGACTGAAATATTGATTTAACCAATTAAGGGATATTTTCATAAATAATCCTCCTTAAAACTGTGAATTGAAGCGAAGATCATTTGTGTATAATAATCTTATATCATCAATTCCATACTTAAGCATCGCAATTCTTTCAATTCCCATTCCGAGAGCGAAGCCCTGATAAACATCAGGGTCATAACCAGCTGCCTTAAGAACATTATTATTAACCATTCCGGCACCTAGTATTTCAATCCAACCGGTGTTTTTACACATCGAACAACCGACTCCATTACATTTAAAACAACTAACGTCAACTTCTACTGACGGTTCAGTAAAAGGGAAATATGATGGTCTTAGTCTAATCTCTCTATTTTCCCCAAACAACTTTTTAGCTAATAATAAAAGGGTACCCTTTAAGTCAGATAAAGTTGCTTTTTCATCTACTACCAAAACTTCAATTTGCATAAATTGATGCGAATGCGTTTGGTCATCGTCATCTTTACGGTAAACAACACCTGGGCAAATAATCTTTAGCGGTTTATGGTCTGCATTCGCTAACAAGCTACGAACTTGAACCGGTGATGTATGAGTTCTTAATAATGTTTCTTCAGTGATATAGAAAGAATCCTGCATTTCTCTTGCTGGATGATCTTTTGGTAGGTTTAACATTTCAAAGTTATAAAGATCAGATTCGACTTCTGGTCCTTCTTTAACTTCATAGCCTAAACCAATAAATATGTCTTCAATCTCTTCAACAGTTTTGGTTAATATATGTTTATGACCAAGATTGATGTTTTTACCTGGTAAGCTGATATCGATTGTTTGTGCTTTCAACATCTCATTGATTTTTGATGCGTCAATAATGTCTTTTTGTTGGTCTAATAAAGTTGAAATCTTAGATTTTGCTTCATTTATTAGTTTACCAACTAAAGGCTTTTGGTCATTTGGCAAATTCTTCATATCTTGCATAAGTTCATTGAATTCGCTCTTTTTTCCTAAATATTTAGCCTTTACATCTAGCATTTCATTGATGGTTTTACATTCCTTAATCTCAGCTTCCGCAGATAAAACTAAATTTGTTAATTTTGTTTCCATGAGTCTTCCTCCTATAAATAAAAAAATCGCCCTTAATCAATAAAAGGGCGATTATATGTTTAACCGTGGTACCACCTTAGTTCCGAGAATATCGGCACTTTCTAACCCTTATAACGCAAGGTAAACGGGGATGATTGGTCCCATTCAAAAGCTGAATTCATTAGATTTAGACTAAATGCTCACAGCGAAATGCATTTTTCTCTTGGAATCTAAACTACCTAATTACTAGTGCTTTATCATCATATTAACTATATTATAACAAATATTTATTTTAATGCAAATGTAAAAAGTTATCTTCTTGAAGTTATTGCGAGTAATCTTAACATTTCAACGTAAATCCATACTACAGTAACCATTAGACCTAAAGATAAGATCCAGCCTACTCTTTCATCTGCACCTGAATCAACAAAATCTTTGATTCTTTGGAAATCCCATAAAAGGAAGAAAGCAGATAATGCAGCAGATATGAATACTACTACATAATATAAACTTCCTAAGTTAAAGAATATTGAAAGTAAGCTCATTATGATAACGCTGATTAAAGCTACTACTAGGAATGATGCGAACTTCTGGTTAACTTTAATAATATTAGTTGAAAATAGTAATAGCATGACTATAAAGACGATAAATGTCGTTCCTAAAGCTGTTGGTACTATTCCTTCATAGTATGAAGCATAGAGTAATGATATTACCCCTAATATCATACCTTCAGCGGCAGCATAGATTACGCCGAACACCGGTGCTAATCTAACAGATCTTGAACCGATTATTACTGAAACGAAAGCTATGATCATTGCTCCTATAATATAGCCCCAAGAAAAGCCTTCTGCAACTACTAAATTAGTGATTGTAAAATAAGCTGATACCGCTGCTATTGTAATTAAAATTATTGTTTTGATTGCAACATTTGCATAAGTTACCGGTCTATCGCTCACATAAGCGTATGAACTAGCTTGTTTGAAAACCGGATTTGAACTACCCATTCTCATTTTATGTTCCTCCTAAATGTTAATAATATTATAATACAAAATTATGAAGATTGTATGAAGAATGATTAAAAATCAAAGATAGAAATTTGATTTTTATCAATCATTCCGTCAAACACACCTAAATCTTCTAATTTTTCAAATAAAACAGATGATATTTTTGCACGATCTTTAATATCTTGTTTGGAAATAAATTCTCTTTCTTTTCTAGCTTCAACTATTGATTGCGCAACTTTTTCTCCTAAAGAATCAATTACAATAAAAGGTAAGATAAGTGATTTTTTATCATCTGATATTACAAAATCTTTAACTTCAGACTTATATAAATCTATCGGTTTAAATGAAAAACCTCTTTTTACCATTTCTAAAGCAATTTCTAGAACTGTTTGCAAATCTTGTTCGCGTTTTGAGGCATCTTTGCCTAAAGCTTTTATTTGTGTGATCTTTTCAATGATTGATTGTTCACCACCATATAAAACATCAACGTCAAACGCTTCAGCACGTTTTGAAAAGTAAGCAGAATAGAAATAGATTGGTTTATATAGTTTAAACCACGCAATTCGCATCGCCATTAATACATAGGCTGTCGCATGAGCTTTCGGAAACATGTATTTAATTTTTGAACATGACCAAATGTACCATTCAGGAACATTAAATTTGCGCATTTCATCTGCGTATGTAGCCCATTTGTTAGGATTTGATATTGCTTTGCCTTTTCGGACAAACTCCATTATTTCAAATGCCATATGTGGATTTAAACCATATGATATTAAATGCACCATAATATCGTCACGACATCCAATAACATCTTTAAAATCAACTTTACCAAAGTCACGGTTTTTTCCTAAGACTAATGACTGAGAGTTACCATACCAAACATCAGTACCATGAGAAAGACCGGATATTTTAACAAGGTCGGCGAATGATTTCGGTTTTGATTCCGATAACATTCCTCTTACGAAACTCGTACCTAATTCAGGAATTCCATAAGATGCAACATCAGACATGATATCATCGCTTGTTAGACCTAATACTTCTGTTCCTGACAACATTCGGTAAACATCAATGTCATCTACAGGAATATCATTAGGGTTGTCAAATGGGAAATCTTTTGGGTTTTCTTTGACTAAATCCATTAAGTATCTAATTACAGTTGGGTCGTCATGACCTAACACGTCGAGTTTAAATAAATTGTTTTCAAATGAATGGTATTCATAATGAGTTGTTTTCCAATTGGTTTCTTTTGAATCTCCAGGATATTGCACTGGGGTAATATCATAGATACTTCTATTGTTAGGAACAACGACAATACCGCCAGGATGTTGGCCTGAAGTTCTTTTAGCGCCTTCGATGCCTTTTGCAAGTCTTGCGATTTCTGCGTGTCTAACCACAATTGGTTCTAAACCTTGCTTCTTTCTTTTAGCGTTTAGTTTGGAATAATATTCCTTAACCATACCGAAAGAGGTTTTTGCGGCGCAAGTACCAATGGTTCCTGCTCTAAAAGCGTAGTTTACGCCAAATAATTTTCTAATATATTCATGAACTTCACTTTGATATTCACCAGAGAAGTTTAAGTCAATATCTGGTGTTTTATCACCTTTAAATCCTAAGAATGTTTCAAAAGGAATATCGTGTCCATCTCTAATCAGTTTTGTATTACAGATTGGGCAATCTACTTTTGGTAAATCCCAACCGCAATCGGTGTTATCAAAAATATCCCTATACTCTTTTTCAAAGTCATTTTCACCATATGATTGCTTTTCTTCTTCAGTCTTTTTAAAAGCATGGAAATGGCATTTTGGACAAACATAATGAGGAGGTAATGGATTAACTTCCGTAATCCCCATTAAAGTAGCGACAAATGAAGATCCAACTGAACCTCTTGAACCTACTAAGTATCCATCATCTAAAGACTTTTTAACTAGTAGATGAGAGATGTAATAGATGGTCGAAAAGTGATGTTCAATGATTGAATGAAGTTCTTTATCTACCCTAGCTTTTACAATTTCAGGAAGTAAATCGCCATATATTTTATGGACTCTGTCATTGACCATTAAAACAACTTTATTTTTAATTGAAGGAACTCCTTGTTCGGCTAAAAATTCATCTGTTGGTGCGTATAACTCATCAGGTATGATTGTTATTTCTTCAACCATGTCAGCAATCATTTGTGAATTTTTAACAACTATTTCATAAGCCACATCTGAACCTAAGAAAGAAAACTCTTCCATCATCTCTTCAGTGGTCATAAAATATTGATTAGGTTTAAATTCCTTACTATATAAATCATGGAATCCACCGCCACCAACTAATGGTGTATTGATCATGATTTCACGATATTTAAAATCACTAGGATCAAGATGATGAACATCGCCAGTCGCAACAACAGGAATGTTTAGTTCTTTTCCAACTTCAACAATCTTCTTTATAACTCTTTGAATTACATTTTTCCAGTTTGGAGTTTCCGTTTCCATAAAACGGAAATAGCTTAACGGTTGAACTTCTAGATAATCATAATACTTTGCTTCTTTTACTAGTTCACGTCTTGTTTTGTTAATCGCAATTTCAAAAAAACTAGAGTTGAAACAACCACTAGAAACTAATAAACCACTACGATGCTTATCGAGATAACTTTTAATAACTTTTGCGTCTCGGTCGTAATATGTCGTTAACCCTTCAGATAGAATTTGGTATAAATTCCTTAAACCTTCTTGTTCTCTAACTAAAAGGTTAATGTGTTTTGGATATGGATATTTGTATACTTCTTTTCTATCAATAATCAAGTTTAAATCTTGGAAGCGGTTAAATCCATCTTTTCTAAGTTGTTTAATCATATGTAAAAAGATTTCGAAGAGGGCTTTTGTATCATTTATCGCTCGGTGATGTCCATCGAGACTTACTTTATAATAACGAGACATGCTCTTTAAATCATAACGAGATTTATCCGGTACGAGTACTTTAGCCAACATCAATGTATCAATTGATGGATTGATTTTATTATCAATTCCTAACTCACGATAATTATAAAATAAGAAATCAACGTCAAAATCTGCATTATGAGCCACAAGCACACAGTCTTTAGAAAACTCATGGAAATCTTTTAATACTTCTTTTAGTTTTCTTTGGCCTTTTAACATAGCGTTGTTGATATGAGTGAAATTCTCAGTAAATTTAGAGATTGTCATATCAGGATCTATCAGTTCAGAAAACTCACCGAGGATAGCTCCGTTTTTAACTTTAATCCCAGCTATTTCAATTATTGTATCGTAATTTATTGATAAGCCAGTTGTTTCAATATCAAAAATAACGTAGGTAGTCTCTGACAATAAACCGGTATGTTCTCCTCTAGTAATTGTTATTTCTTCATCGTTAACATAAACCATTTCTAATCCATAAATTGGTTTAATTGGTTTATTCTTTATATGTTTCTCCATCGCTGGAAATGATTGAACTGAACCATGGTCACTTACACCAATTGCTTTGTGCCCATAATGAATGGCGCGGTCAACATAGTCTTCGATATTATTAACACCGTCAAGGGCAGACATTTTTGTATGTAAATGTAGCTCAACCCTTTTGTTTTCGTAGTTATCGTCTCTTCTATTATTATCGACAATTGAATCTGAGTGAGCGATATTCAAAATTGTTAAAGTCACTTCATTATAAAAATTATCAAACTGAGCATAACATTTCGCTTTTATTCCCATGCCAATTTCAATTTCTTTAAAGAAGTCCAAATCCGTTGGTTTTGTTTTTCTTTTTGTAACATAAACGCTATCAACACCATCTGTAACAATTAACTTTACGCTTGAATTATTGTTAGAATCATTAATTTCATTTTCAACTACAATACCCTCTACAAAGATAATTGATTTCCCTTGATTTCTTTCTTTAAATTCTTCAAACTCAATTTCAGTTTTAGGAATTGAGGAAATTTCAGTAAAGTCTTCAAAATCGTTTGTGTGTCCCAAAGTAATGTACTTTACTTCATTTGAATTAAGCAAATCTTTACTTTCTTTAACAAACAACTCGTTAGTTTTCTTAATTTCTTCTTCAATCGATTCTCTTTGGTCATCAATTTCAATATTAATTTCAACATCAAAACCAAGTTTTAACATTTGTTCTTCAATTTTTTCTCGGTACATCTGTGGCGATACCGCATCTTTAGGAATATATACTTTTATAATATTTTCATCGAAATCTTTATCATATTCCTTTAAAGGTAAAACTCTCTTATCTTCTTTAGCGATTAAATCAATCGCAAAATCATAATAATCTAAAAGATCACCCTCTGTATCTAGAAATTTAACTTTATAGTCAATTTCTTTTACACTAGGAAAAATTTGCGGTAGATTATATAGTTTGTTTATAAAATTACGGAAGTGCAAAATAGGCACTACCCGTTCGAACGCTAAGAAAAAGGTCCAAGTATCACTTATCTTGTCTACTTCAACCGTCTCTATTTCACAATATTCTTCAATTACCTTATCTTGTAAATCTAAGGTTTCTAGCAATGCTTTAATTTGACTCAAAATATCATCTCCAATAACTATTTTATTATAACATAATAAATATATTTTTTAAGGCTTAAAATTTAAAAGATTAAAAAAAACAGCCGAGGCTGTTTCTTAGAATTTAGCTGTTACTTTTCCGGCTAGAATTTCTTCTAATGCCATTCCAACGGCTTTAACGCATTTGTTATTTACCGAAGAATAATCGTCATTTTTTATGATCTTAGCTCTTTTAGCTGCGATATATGCTAATTTGTATTTTGAGTCCACAACTTCTAACAATTTATCAATTGAAGGATAACGTAAACCCTCATGATTAGTTAGCTTGTTTTGAGTCTCATCTTCCTCATTATCAAATACTAATTCGCCAGTTTCATAGTCTCCGTATGAATATTGTTCGAAATTGAACTGTTTCGGATCGTATTTTGTGTTGGCCTTAGAACTAGTTTTGCTTGATTCTTGTGATTCATCTTTATTATTTAATAATTGTTCTTTCAATTCCATTAATTTTTCTTGGTTTAAATCGTGTTTATCTTTAATCATTCTTTCCCCTCCAGGAGTTTATAATACTTATGAATAGATCTTTCGGTTTTAGCATGTTCCGCTCTGATTATTGCATAGATTCTATCAGCTGCGTTGATGATTTCATCGTTAACAACAATGTAATCATATTTATAAGCTAAATGAAATTCTCTTTCGGCTTTTTCGATTCTTTTCATGATTGTTTCAGGGCTATCTGTTCCCCGATTCTTTAAGCGTTCTATTAAAGCTTGTCTTGATGGTGGAACGATAAAAATGAAGACGGCTTCAGGATTCTTCTCGCGAACCTGCAAAGCACCTTCCACTTCAATTTCAACTATTACTTCTTTTCCTTTTTCCATCATTTTTTCTATGTAATCAATTGGGGTTCCGTAATACTCGCCAACAAACTCTGCGTACTCAAGAAAACCGTTGGCTTTGATTCTTTTTTCAAACTCTTCTCGAGTCACAAAAAAGTAGTCAATACCATCAACTTCTCCTATACGAGGTTTTCTCGTCGTCATTGAAACTGAATAACAAAAATTGTTGTCAGGAATTTCAAACAGAGCTTTTCTAATCGTTCCTTTTCCTACACCCGATGGCCCAGAAATAATAACTAAGAGGCCGCGCTCGTTAAGTTTCAGAATAATCCCCCCATTCCTTAGAAAATAAGCAATAATTATTATTCTATATCATAACATAAAACAGTTAAATAGTAAAATTATTTTTTTCTTTTTAAACTATGTTATAATAAGTTTAGGTGATAATATGAGCGTAGATGGAAGATTTATAGAATATTTAGGAAAAGAATTAAATCAGAAACTGACTAATAGTCGAATAAATAAAATCTCACAATTAGCGAAAGCTGATTTTTTGTTTTCGCTTAATAATGAGAACCTTTATATCTCATTATCTACGGCTTTAGCACGAGTTCATTTGGTAAAAGAAAAATATTCTAACTTTGTTACTCCTGGTGGTTTCTGTATGTTTCTTAGAAAGTATATTGAGAAAGGTATTGTCACAAAAATTGAATCTTTGAACGCCGATCGTATCATTCAAATCAAAGTTAATAACCGAAATGACATCGGAGACTTAACAGATTATTTTGTTATTATTGAGATGTTTGGGAGATATGCAAACCTTATTGTTTTGGATGAAAACAGGATGATTATCAATGCTTATAAACATATTCATCCTTTTGAAAATATCGACAGAATTATTGTTAATGGCATTAAATATGAACTGCCTAAAGATAACCGAATTGATCCTAATGATTTAGTCAAGGTTGAAGAGTTTTTTAAAGGTGAGAATATCTCTTATAAAACAATAATTGAAAATATCAAAGGTATGTCACCGTTGATTGCTAGGCATATAATTGAAAAAGCTAATTTTAATGATAACTTATTTTATCAAACCTTTTTAGATATCTATAATAGTGATGTTTTACCAACTAAATCGGGAAAGCATTTTTATTACCTGGATATTTTTAATGATGATAAAGAATATTTTGATTCATTATCTTCGCTTCTAGAAAATCAATTCAATGAAGCCTCAAGTCTTGACCGAGTAAAACAAATTCATAAATATCTTCATACGTTTGTAAAAAATAATTTAGATAAAGATAAACATAAATTAGAAAAGTTATCAAAGGATTTACATGAAGCCGAAAATAATCAAATAAACCGGATTAAAGGCGACTTGCTCCTGCAAAATAATAATCTAATTGATAAGACTAAAACGGAAGTAAAACTTTTCAGTTACGAACTTGATAAAGAAGTCGAGATTGAAATTGACCGCATGTCTTGTCCAATTGATAATGCTAACAAGTATTTTGCAAAATATAAAAAACAAAAGATTGCGATAACGCATATCAATAAACAGATTGAATTAACAAAAAAAGAGATTAGTTATTTTGAAGACTTATTAAATCAAATTGATGAAAATTACAATATTAAAGACTTAGAAGAAATTCAAGAAGAGCTGATTAACAATAAGTATTTACCAAAGAAAAAGTCAAAGAATAAAATCAAGTCTCCAAATTATGATATATATATCGATGAATTGAATATCCAAATAGCTGTTGGTAAAAACAATATTCAAAACAACTATCTAACTCATAAATTAGCAAAGAAAGACTTCTTGTGGTTCCATGTTCAAAAACAAAGTGGGTCTCATGTTGTAGTATTAAGCAATGAAGAGCTAAAAGAACCAACAATAAGAGCCGCAGCTAATTTAGCTGCTTACTATTCTAAAAGCAAGGATTCAAGTTCAGTTCCGGTAGATTACACTAAAATCAAATATGTAAAAAAGATACCTGGAGAATTTGGTTCATATGTTAGTTATACAAATCAAAAAACAATTTATATTGATCCTGATATCGAGTTAATAAAAAAACTAAGGAAAGGCTAAAAACCTTTCCTTATTTCTTTTCTTCGATTTCCTTTAAGATTAAACTGATGAATTCATCAACTTTTACAGTTGTTTGTTCTTGTTCACCGTATTTTCTATATGTTACTTCATCTTTTTCAACTTCCTTATCACCTACTACTATTTGATAAGGTATTTTCTTAGTTTGAGCTTCTCTAATCTTGTATCCTAGTTTTTCGTCTCGATCATCCATCTCAACTCTAATTTTGTTTTCCATTAATTTAGTAAATAATTTCTTAGAATAATCAAGATGATAATCATTGTTTACCGGAATAACTTTAACTTGAACCGGAGCCATCCAAGTTGGGAACGCTCCTCCATAATGTTCAATTAGAATACCGATAAATCTTTCAATTGATCCATATAAAGCTCTATGAAGCATTACTGGTCTTTTCTTTTCTCCGTTTGAATCGATATAAGTCAAATCAAATCTCTCTGGTAAGTTCATATCCAGTTGGATTGTACCGCATTGCCAGATTCTTTTCATGGAGTCACGAAGTTTAAAGTCTAGTTTTGGTCCATAAAACGCACCATCACCAGGGTTAACTTTATATTCTTTACCGATTGATTCAAGTGCATCCGCTAAAGCTTTTTCAGCTTTATCCCAAGTTGCTATTTCGCCGATATATTTTTCTTCAGGTCGAGTAGATAACTCAATGTGGTATTCCAAACCAAAGATTGAATACATATATTCAAACAATCTAACTAGTTCTTTAACTTCATTGACAATCATATCTTCAGTCATAAAGATATGTGCATCGTCTTGAGTAAAGTTTCTTACTCTAAATAGACCGTTTAAAGCCCCACTAGCTTCATGTCTATGAACTAGACCTAATTCTCCAACCTTTAAAGGAAAATCTTTGTAGGAATGAATATCACGTTTATAGACAAGCATCCCACCTGGGCAGTTCATAGGTTTAATCGCAAATTCCATGTCATCAATCTCGGAAATATACATATTTTCGCGATAATTGTACCAATGTCCTGATACTTCCCATAACTCTTTATTTAACATAATTGGAGTTTGGATGAGTTTATATCCTTCTTTAATGTGTACGTCATACCAGAAGTTTTCTAGCTCTCTTCTTAAAATCATTCCGTTAGGCAACCAGAATGGAAACCCAGGACCATATTCACTGAGCATAAAAAGGTCTAATTGCTTTCCAAGTTTTCTGTGATCACGTTTTTTTCTTTCTTCAAGATTTTGTAAATGTTCATCGAGTTCTTCTTTAGAGAAAAATGAAGTTCCATAAACTCTTGTAAGTTGCTTGTTATCAGAGTTACCACGCCAATAAGCTCCAGCTAAACTTAAAAGTTTAAAATTTTTTATCCACTTTGTGCCCGGTAAATGGGGCCCGCGGCATAAATCTGTGAAGTGACTTTGCTTGTAGATACTGATTTCTTCATCCTTAGGTAGGTCAGTGATTAATTCTACTTTATATGGGTCATCTTTAAAGAATTCTAAAGCTTCTTCATAGGATAAAACTTCTCTTTCAATCTTAGAATTTTGAGAAGAGATCTTCTTCATCTCTTTTTCGATAGTTTTAAGATCATTTTCAGTTAAGATATCATCGCCTAGATCGATATCATAGAAAAAGCCTTCTTCAATAACCGGTCCAACACCAAATTTTGCATGTGGATAAAGTTTCTTGACAGCCTCTGCTAATAGATGGGCCGAAGAATGTCTTAAGACATCTAAAGCTTCTGGATCTTGTTCAGTCAAAAAAGAAACTTCTGCATCTTCTGATATGATTCGATCCATATCTAAAATTTTGCCGTTAACTTTAGCGGCAATACTGTTTTTCTTTAATGATATTGAAATGTCTTCAGCAATATCAAATAATGATTTTGGTTCATTGTATTCTTTAATAGAACCGTTTGGTAATAAAATTTTCATCTATATCCTCCTTATAAAACTTTAATTTTTTAAAATAAAAAAAATCGCTCCTACTGAAAAGGGCGATTTTAATTTCGCGGTACCACCTTAATTTATTACTCTTTTAACCGTTAACGCCTGGTACGGACTTTTATTAGAAGTCACTCCGAGGTGGTAATCAATAATTCTTTATGAGTAACTTTCACCGTTCTTACTCTCGCTAAATAAAGATTCTTAAAGATCATGTCCTCTTCATAGTTTATATTAATTATTATATCTTTTAAATCGCCTTTGTCAAGAATTATGTTAGAAATTACTTGATATGTGGCATTTCCGTTAGAACAAACTCCGTCGTCATCCGTTTGATTCTTTCGACAATCCTATAAGATGCGATCGTCTCAAGATTATTATCAGTTTTTCTAAACGCTTTAGCTAAATCCACATAGTTCAAATTGGAACTGAAAAATGTTGGTTTATTATCTAAAAGACGGTGTTGTAAAATTGGTCCTAATACTTCATCTCTTATAAATTCGCTAAAATATTCGCCGCCGATATCATCTAGCATTAATATTTCAGCGTCTTTGATTGAAGTGATTTTATCTTCAAGACTTCCGTCACCAATTGAAGATTTAAGTTCTCTAGCTAAATCAGGATAATATGCAAAATAAACTTTGTGTCCTAGTTTCGCTAGTTCATTGGCTAAAATGGCCAAGATATATGTCTTCCCTGTGCCATATTTTCCACAGATATACATACCTCTGATAAAGTTATCTTTACTATAATTTTTAAGGAATCTTAAAATATAGTTGTTAATTGATTTTCTTGTATCGCCGATTAAGTCTAAATCATCTAATGAAGCATTGAAAATTCGCTTTGGTACATACATTGCAAAAATATTATCGGTTGATTGATTGAAGCGGTTATATTTGCAACGACCATAAGATAATTCAATATAGCCTGGATGATATTCAAGTCTTGGTGAAAATCCAACAGTAGCTAAAAGACATTCTTCTAGGTTCGGACACTTTTCACAAATAGCTTTTTCATCTCTATAGGTTAGGAAGACATTCAATGATCTTATAACATCTTCGTGCTTTAAGTCATGATCAAGAATAAACTTTTGGATGATTGGATCTTGCATCAAACCGTCGATAATACTATCATAATCGATTCTTGTTTGCGTATCTTTCATGAAATCTTTTATTGGTTTCATACTTACCGATCTCCTTCGTTTTCTTTTAAGTAGTCTTCTAGCCAATCAGGCGCGACATCTGGTCGTGATGATTTGCGATATTGTGGTTTGTCTTTTACGCTATCGAGATGTTTAATATAATCAAGAGCTAATTCGACAGTGTCGATTTTATCGCGTTTCCAACCCATACCAACCTTTTGGATATATTGATAGCTAGGTAGGTTATTACCTTTTGTTTTAGCGATATAAGCTAATAGTACATTTACAACACCTGAATCAAGTCCGACTTCATCAATTAAACGTTCAACGTGTCTTAAATCCGCAGACGAAACTAATCCGTCTCCTAATTCGGCTAGTAAATCCTTAGGAGTTATCGTCTTAAAATATTCTGTGATATTGTCAGCGTCTACTGGTTTAGATTGAACTTCTTCTTTATTTGGATCAATTGGTTCAATGTGATAATTGGATCTAGCGCTTTTAGCTAATACTTCAATATTGACATTATTGAACTCGTCCAGTGATTTAATGAAGATATCTACCATCATTATTTCATCTAATCCGTAAACATAACTAAGTTGTTCAATTTTCGCTTTAATTGCTTCAGTGATATTTTCATAGTTATAAACTTCAGGGTTTATCGTTTCAGAAAACAATCGCCAATTAAAGTTGTAATTTGTTAATTTGGCAAAACTTTTCGTTTTATTTGCGACTAAGTCGCTTTCATATTCATTATCGACAGTTTCTAAAGCAGGGAATACTTCGTTGAATGCTTTAGAAATATTATATTTTTGTTTTTTATTTGGTGCTTTTACTTTAAATATCTTAAGTAATTTCTTAAATCTAGTTTTAGTTATTGAAGCTATTAGGTATTCACCTAAAATACCGTCATTGATAAAGCTTCTAGCGCTTAAAGGAAGTTTAATTTCATAAGTGAAGTTGTCATTGGCAAAAAAAGTGATTAAAAGTCCAATCGCTTCTAGTTTAAATCTTTCTTGTTCGATTTCTGATACTTTCATACCCATTAATGATTCTAAATCTGAATGAAGGTATTCATCAGATATGAAATCTTGACGATTCATTAGATTCATTAAAGTCATATATAAAGTGAATGCACTTTGACCGATTATTGGTTGATAAAGCAGGGTTAAAACCTGATAATCTATCTCGGAACATAAACCTTCACCAGAGACAATAAAAGTATCGCTTCTTCTAAGTGTTTCCAATGAGTCCTCCTACGGATGTAAAGATACACCTTTAAATCTTAATAATTCTTTTAACTTTGCATAGTAGAATAAAACCTTTTTCTTAGGCCTATTATAACCGAATCCAGTGAACCAATTCACTTTAAAATCAATGCCGATTTCTACAGGCGTAATTTCGGATAGTATAACGATTATATCATATCCGCTACCTAACATATAGATTTCTTTGTGAACTTTATCAATATTTTTTATTTCCATACGCTCTTCAGTGGCTATCGTTTTTAGAGCTTCCAAAACTTGAGTGAAATTATTGCGATAATAATTCGTTCTTAGTTGTGGATCACGATGAAGTTCTCTTGTTTCAATTGTATTAGCAAAAAAGGTTTTAAGTGACATTTTTATTCTCCTTAATTTTTTTAAAGATTTCATTGAATTGCTCGAGTGTATATTCTCTTTCCTTTGAATTATCGATTACATAATCACTAATCTTACATTTCTCGGAAAGTGGCATTTGCGAATTGATTCTTTTTAAGGCTTCTTCCTCAGATAGATTATTTCGTTTTATTAATCTTTCAATCTGAATAATTTCATCAACATATACACAGATGATTACATCACAGAAATCTTCCATTTTAGCTTCAAATAGAAGTGGAATGTCTAGTACGACAAATTCTTCTGTTTTAGCCAATTTTTTTAGTTGTTCCGTAAAAACTCTAATAACATAAGGATGAGCAATTCGATTTAATGTTTTTAACTTTTTTTGGTCATTAAAAACAATCTCACCTAATTGTTTTAAAGTGAAATCTTCTAACTGAAAAGTTTTCTTAATTTCATTATACAATATCTTATTGGTTTTTAGTAGATTTTTATAGATTTTATCAGCGTCTAGAATAACAATATCTTGTTCTTCAAAATAACTACTCACCAATGATTTTCCAGAAGCTATACCTCCGGTTAAACCGATTCTTATCATAGTTTTTTTAACTTCTGACAGTTTGGACAGAAGTATGTACCTCTCCCCCCTACTCTAATTTTTTCAATTGTAGTGTTACAAACTGAACATGGTTTCCCAACTAAAGTATGAACCTTTAGTTCGTTTTGAAATCTTCCATCAACTCCAAAACTTGATTGGTAAGTTCTAATCGTAGTACCACCTAAAGAAATGGCTTTGTCCAATACTACTTTAGCATTTGCTAGTAAGGTTTTAACTTCATTCTTGGTTAAGTTATTTGCTAGTTCTTGAGGATGAATTCTAGAACGAAATAAGGTTTCATCAACATAGATATTACCTAATCCGGTAATAACTGATTGGTCTAGTAATACTGATTTAATGGGTCTTTTGGCATTTTTGAATCTTGGATAAAGTTTATTAATGTCAATATTAGGGTCATTTGCTTCAAATCCAAGTTTGCTTAAGGATAAAGAATCAAAAACTTCATTCTTTTCAACCAATTCCATTGTGCCGAATTTTCTAACGTCATGATAGGATAAAAACTTACCATCATCAAGTTTAAATATTACATGCTCATGTTTAGTAAATTGATCGGTTCTATCTCTTAAGTAATACTTACCTTCCATACGAAGATGGCTAATCATTGAAATGTCAGTAAGTTCAAAGATTAAATATTTTCCATAACGTTTTATGTCTTTGAACTCTTGATTAATCATCTTGGACTTAAAGTCTTCTAAATCCATTTTAATAATATTAGGATAAGGTGTAATAATATCAATAATTGTTTTACCGATTAAATGGAGTTTTAAGGTCTCTTTTACGGTTTCTACTTCTGGTAGTTCTGGCATTTATTTCACCTCAAAAAGATTCTTTCCACTAGCGTAATTAGCTACTAGTTTGGTTTTGAACTTGATTGCTGTTTCCATTGTTTCTTTGGTAATTTCAATTACTTTTTCCAATTCTTCTGGATAAACGTCTAAAACAACTTCATCATGAATCTGAAGGATAATTTCTGATTTGATATTAAATTTATCAAAGTTTTCTTTGATTTTAACCATCGCAACCTTTAAGATATCCGCGGCTGTACCTTGAATTGGTGCATTCATCGCAATTCTTTTGCCAAATTGTCTAGTCATATAGTTCTTTGAACTTAATTCAGGTATATAAGCTTTTCTGTTAAACAAAGTTTTTACGTAGCCGTTTTGTTCTGCAAATTCAATTTGTTTATCCATGTATGTTTTTATCTCTGGATAAGTCTCAAAATAATTGTTTATGAACCTTTCAGCTTCTTTAGGGGTAATATTTAAGTCTTCTGATAATCCCCAAGCTGTTTTACCGTAAATGATACTGAAATTAATAGCTTTAGCTATTGAACGTTCGTAATCAGATATTTTTTCTTTACCGAAGATTTTTTTAGCTGTTTCATAGTGAATATCTAGATTATTTTCAAATGCTGCTTGAAGATTCTTGATATTTGCCAGTTCACAAACTACTCTAAGTTCTATTTGGGAATAGTCAAAAGATAAGAGATAATTATCTTTACTGGAAATGAAAACTTTTCTTAGTTCTTTACCTTCTTCGGTTTTAACTGGAATGTTTTGCAAGTTTGGTTCCTTAGAGGATAATCTACCAGTTTTTGTTAGGGCTTGTTGATAGATAGTGTGGATTTTTGAATCATTCTTAAGTTTTAAAGCTTCTTTAAGGCCTAGATAATAAGTAGAGTATAATTTCGAGTAAGTTCTATAAGAAATTATCTCATTAATTATTGGATGAAAATTCTTTAACTTAGTCAATACAGAAATATCGGTTGAATAACCGCTCTTAGTTTTTTTGTTTGTCGGAAGATTTAGATTGTCAAATAAAACTTCACCTAATTGTTTAGGACTATTGATGTTAAAATCTGTTCCCGCTAAATCATGTATATAAGTTTCAAGCGACTTAATTTTTTTATCTAAGTCATCGCCAAATTCATTTAAAATGGTCTGATCAATTAAAATTCCTTTATACTCCATGTCGGATAAAAGAATCGCTAAAGGTATTTCAACTTCATTTAACAATCTAAGAGTTTCTGACTCTTCATTCTTATCTAAAGCTAATTGGTAAAGATCTTTAATTGCTTTAACTTTTGTGATTACGTGTTTAATTAATCTTTCATTTTCTGGCATAGAAAACTTAGCGCCTTTACCATAGATAAATTCATCAGAAATTACTTCGTTATAGTCTAAACTTTGTACAACCAAGGAAAAATCATCTTGTTTAATTGCTGGATTGAGTAAATAAGCCGCCAGTAGCAAATCAAAATCGCACCCATTGAATTCTACATCGTCCCATTTTAACGCAACCCTTACTTTTTTAAGATCGTATGTATATTTTTTTATTTTTTTATTTTCAAGAAATTCCGCGAACTTTGGCGAATTTATTGCGGCAGCATAAGGTATATAATAGTTGCTGTCGCCCATTATTAAACCAAACCCAATTTTAGGGTCTGTATGATAGTTTTCACCGAATATTTCGAGATGAATAAAGGCATTTCCATAGTTTAATTCATCTAATTGCTTCGATGAATCTAAAATCTCATATTCATTTTTTGTGACTTTATCATCTTTTTTCAAATTCTTAAGAAAACTGTTGAAATTCATCTTTTGATAGAACTTTGTTAGTTTTTCTACGTCATATCCTTTATACTCAGTTCTTGATAAATCAATCGAATTATCAAAATCAGTTTTTATTGTAGCTAAGTCTTTTGAGAAGAAAGCTACTTCTTTATTATCAACTAATTTTTCTTTAAGTTTACCCTTAACTTCTTCAACTTTATCATATAAGTTCTCTAAGGTTTTATACTCAGACAATAACTTTACAGCTGTTTTATCACCAATACCAGGTACACCAGGAATATTATCTGATGTATCCCCTACAAGAGCTTTATAATCTGTCACTTGATTTGTTTCAAATCCTAATTTTTCTAGGACATACTCTGGTGTATATATTTCAATCTCTTTTAAGCCTTTTCTAGATATTAACTGACTAACGTTTTTATCTAGTAATTGAACTAAGTCATGATCATTTGAGTAAATCATTACTTCATCAAACTGATTTTTAAAGTGTTTCGCTGCATAACCGATGATATCATCAGCTTCCATAAATTCTTGTTCGTAATAATAGACACCTAAAGCTTCTAGGTATTCTTTCATATACGGAAATTGTTCTTTTAGTTCTTCAGGTGTATCTCCTCTTGTGCCTTTATAATCTTCAAAGACTTCATGACGATGGGTCTTGCCATCAGTATCTAAAGCCACAAGAATATGGGTATATCCATCCTCAATTAACTTCGTCATTGCATGGGCAAATCCAAAGATACCATTAGTGTATAGACCTTCTTTGGTTTGCATTAAATTGCCGGTATAGGCTGTTGCGTAATATGACCGAAATAAAAGATTACTGGCATCGATCAAAAGTAGTTTTTTCTTCATTGTCTCACCCCTATAAATACACTGATTTATTTTACCATAATAATGAAAAAAATGCACTTGTTCAGTGCATTTTAGTTTGACTTAATATTTTTACTTAAGATTATTAATAAACCTTTTAAAATCAAGGATTCGTCCTTAGTAATCTCCTCATCTAAGTAAGGATAAACGATTTTTGAGTGTCCGCCAGTGATGATTACTTTTAGGTCGCTTTTTTTGGTTTCTTGTTTTATTCTCTTAACCATACCATCTATCATTGATGCATGCCCATATACTAGTCCCGACTTGATACAATCTACTGAGTTTGTACCAAGAACTTTCTTAGGCGCTTGAAGTTCAACTTGTGGCAAAAGTGAAGTCTGAGAAACTAAAGCATTTTTACTGGTTGTTAACCCAGTAGCAATAACAACACCTTTTAAAACTTTATTTTCTAGATAAGTAAAAGTTGTTGCTGTACCTAGGTCTATAACTAAGCAAGTTTCTGAATAGATGTTAGTCGCACCGACACTGTTTGCGATTAAATCTGCACCCACTTCTTTAGGATTGTCAGAATTAATCTTAATTCCGGTTTTAGTTCCTGTTCCTACAAAGATTACATCGATGTTGAAGTACTCTTGAAAATAATCTCGGAATACTTCATTTAGTTCAGGAACAACAGAGGAAATAATAACGGATTCACATTCGGTAATCAATCCTCTTAAAACTAGTGAATATTCATCGCTAGACTTATTCTTTTCGGTGTTTATACGGTAAATCTTATCAACAAATTCTCCGGTTTTAGATAGACCGATAGCAATCGTTGTGTTACCAATATCAATTGCTATCTTCATTGAAATCATCCTCGGTATAAACTGTTTTATCAGTCTTTAGATACATTGACAATCTTACAACAATAATTCCGCCGATAATAGCAGCCATTCCCATTTCAATTAAACTAGCCCATGGAACATTTAGGAATACTAGTAAAGTCAAATAAGGGATAAAATCATCAGCCCAAACTCCGGTTCCAAGTACCATTGAGTATGAGGTGAATAACATTGTCAATACCATCAATGAATGGATAAGAGTTAACAGAAAGAAACTTATTCCCGTTCCAATAAGCTTATTTTTGGTTACTCTGATAAAGAATTGAGTAACATCATAAATTATTAGACCGAAAAGAATTCGTGGTAGTATCGCTACCCAAGGATAAATAAATAGTGGACTAGTATAAATAAAAGCGGCGATATTGGAGATTACTCCAAATGCTAATCCCAAATAGATACCGAATTTTCTGCCTAGCAGACTAGCTCCGATTAAAACTGGGATATGAATAATTGTTGCTTCAATGGTTGGTGCAATCTTGATGAATCCTAATGTTCCTCCTAGACCATTAGGTACCAAGCCTAAAACTGCGACAATTGCAATGAACATTGCTAAGATTGTCATTTGACGTGTTTGCTCACGTTTGGAGATCGTTTTTCTCATAATTTTTCCCTTTCCAAGCCACATTTTGTGGTCTCATAAGTAATTATTTTA
>CAZMMT010000002.1:23260-33958 GCA_964567465.1 uncultured Candidatus Izemoplasmatales bacterium
TCATAATTTTTCCCTTTCCAAGCCACATTTTGTGGTCTCATAAGTAATTATTTTATTTGTATTTAGTTTTTAAACGTTGCTTTTAATTTCTTTTATCTTATCCCAGTCAATCTCTTTTAACATTGCTAGAATTTGAGCCTTTACAGCTTCATAATCATCTTTGTGTATAATTGAAGTTGTAGAGTGAATATATCTTGAAGGCATACCAATAGTACAAACTAAAACACCTTCTCGAGAAAGTTGTACTGCAGCAGCATCAGTTCCGCCCATTGAATTATAATATTGGAACTTAATGTTATTCTTTTCTGCAGTTTCTTCAATAAACTTTTTCATTCCTTGATGAATCAATGCTCTTGGATCATAGAAACGAACCATGAAACCAGAACCTAAAGTCCCACCAACTTCACTTGATTCGAATGTATCAGAACAAGGAGAACAATCAACTGCTATGAAAAGGTCAGGTTGTAATTTAAAAGATGATGTTGTAGCTCCTCTTAAACCAACTTCTTCTTGAACGTTGGCACCTGCAAATAATCGACATTTTAAATCTTTCTTATCAACTGATTCTAAGATATCAAGTGCCATGGCACTACCGAAGCGATCATCCCAAGCTTTAGAGAATATTTTTTTACCGTCTTTTGAGATCTTATAATTGTTTTCAAAAACAACTTGTTGGCCAATTTTTATTCCAAGTTCTTTTGCATGTTCATAATTATCGGCTCCAATGTCTAAGAAAAAGTCATCAAAGCTAGAAACTTGAGCAGTTTTTCCATCTCTTAATAAATGAGGTGGTTTAGCTCCTATAACGCCTGGAACAAATGTTCCGTCATCAATAACAACATTCATATGTTGAGAAATAACAACAACCGGATTTACTCCACCGATTGGTATTAGTTTAATAACACCATTTTTTGTGATTTCTTTGACAATAGCTCCAACTTCATCCATATGGCCAGCTATCATTACTGTTGGACCATCAGAGTCCAAGTTGATACCGCCAAAAATAGAACCTAAGTTGTCTTCAACTACTTCATCACTTAGTTTTTCTAAGTGACTTCTCATGTAATTTCTTACATATTTTTCTTGACCCGAAACTCCAGGTAGATTAACCAAATCTTGATAGTATTTTTTCATCCTACTCCCCTTTTAATCTTGCTTTAATATAAAATATCGGTTTATCTAATTCTCTAAATCTAATTTCAAATTCAGTTTGCACATTGTCTTCTGGCAAATTTTTATACATATCTAACATTATTTCTTCAATTACAAAATTATCATTTTCATTTAACATCATCATTGAATACTCGAATAATCCATAATTGTCTGTTTTCAAATAGATTCTTCCGTTTGGTTTTAAAATCTTTAGATAATTATTTAAAAAGTTAGGACTTGTTAGTCTTCTTTTCGCTTGACGTTTTTTTGGCCAAGGGTCAGAGAAATTTAAGTAGATATTTTGAATTTCGTTATCCTTGAAAACATCAGAAATTTCTAATGCATCAAAACGTAAAAGTCTTAGGTTTTCCAGTGGTTCAATCATTACTTTTTCTAATGCTCTTACAATTACAGAATCAAATTTTTCAACTCCAATAAAGTTTATTTCCTTATTGTTTTGGGCCTTTTCGTAAATGAACTTACCTTTTCCACAGCCGATTTCAAGTTCGATTGGATTGTCATTTTCAAAAATATCTTTCCATTTTCCTGCCCACTTTTTTGGATTTTGGATGACAGTATTTGGATAAGATTCTAACAATTCTTTTGCATACTTTACATTTCTTAAACGCATTAATCTATTCACCCGCTAACATGACAATACTTTCGGCGTATATACTTGCGGCAATAATCATGTCTTTGATGATTAAGTATTCGTTTGGCTGATGAGCTAGGTCTTCATTACCAGGTAAATTAGGTCCAAATGCAACTGCTTTTTTTAAGATACGTGCATAGGTACCACCACCGATACTCATAATCTTCGTATCAAGGTCACCAGTGTATTTCTTATATGCTTCGTGTAATGATTTAACTAATTCATCATCAGGTGAAACATAATGAGGTTTTGAGTTACCCTTAGCTTCATAATTTAAGTTGAACTCTTCAGCGGCTTTAATTATTTTCTTTTCTTTGGCTTCAAATTCATAATTTCTTGGATAACGAATGTTAACTCCTAGAGTGATTTTCTTGCCATCATAATGAATAAAACCAGTATTTAATGTTAACTCTTTCATTTCTTTGTCAAAAGTATCGATTCCAAGTTTCTTACCAAGATGATCTTGACTTAAATATTTATCAATGAAATGAACAATTGGATTCTTTGTATGATTTTTTAGGAAATTAATCATTAAATAAATTGCGTTATTTCCAAGATGTGGCCAAGCTGCATGCGCATTCTTTCCAAAAACTGTCAAAGTGTTTTTGAATACTTTTCCATGAGTTTTAGTATCTTGAAGATACTTAATGAATTCTTTTTGAAGATTTTTCTTAAGTACTACTGTGCATTCATCAGGAACAACATTATAGCGTTCACCAGCTTCAAGAGACTCAATTAAGTCGTCTTCATACTCACCAGTAATGTTAAAACTGTAGATACCTTTTTCTGCATAAATCAAAGGAAACTCAGCATCTGGAGCAAAACCAATGTCTGGCATTTGTTCTTTTTCTAGGTATCTCTTGATTCCTCTCATACCACTTTCTTCATCTGTTCCTAGGATCAGTCTAACTTTTTTGTTTAGTTTAATACCTTTGTCCTTAACCATTTTCATTGCGATATACGCAGCGATTGTAGGACCTTTGTCATCCATAGCGCCACGTGCATAGATTTTTCCATCTGCTTCATAAGCTGAAAAAGGAGGTTGATGCCACTTGCCTCCAGTTGGTACAACGTCTAGATGTCCTAAGATGCCTAGAACTTCCTCGCCTTCGCCCATTTCAATATGACCGGCATAGTTGTCAATGTTTTTAACAACAAAACCATCATTTTCACCTGTTTTCAAAACGAAATCTAAAGCTTTTTTGATATCTTTTCCAAAAGGAGCGGTTTTGTTCTTAGGATCATATTCCTCTAATACAGTAGGAATTTGTAGTAATTTTTTTACTAATCTTACATATTCTTCTTGATATTCTTTAGCTATATCAAACCAATTCATATATCTCACATCCTTCTTTTCTATTTTATCATATGGACCCTTATTTGCAAAGATTATGGTATTAATTGTATTGAATTATATATATGTTTGACTTTAAAGTAAGATAAAGTATAATATATTATATAAAAAATAATATAAACTAACTAAAGTGTTTAGGATTGTAGGTTACTATAATGGTTAGAAAAATAGAAATGAAGAATCTGACTTGTTCAAATTGTATTGCCAAAGTTGAACGTAGAACATCAAGGCTTCCTTATGTCAATTCAGCTTCTTTTAATTATGCAAAACAAATCCTTTTAGTGGATTTTAAAGATGAATATAATGAAGAACAAGCTTTAAAGGAAATTAAAGCGATTGTTGATGTTTTAGAAGACAATATCATCACTCATTACTTCGAACAAAAGGTTGAAGAAAAAAAGACAAACTTCTTCTTTGAATATCGTTTCGTGTTGGTGGGTATGGTTTTTATTCTCTTCACCTTTTCAGCTTATACAATCTTACCTTTTGTTAACAAACTATTTAACATCAATATCGGACAGCCAACACAAATATTTAAAGATATTTTATATTGGGTCGGTTATGTCCTATTAATCTCAAAACTATTGATTTTACAAATCAAAGGTATTAAGAACTTTAATATCTTTAATGAAAACACACTTATGATTATAGCCACTTTTGCAGCTATGTGGATTGGTAAATATGAAGAGAGTGTTGCCGTTGTATTACTTTATTCATTTGGTGAATATCTTCAAAATCGAGCTGTTCAAAAATCGAAAAAGGAAATTTCAGCTCTAATTAATTTAAAAGTTGACTATGCAAATGTATTTGTCGATGATAAAGTCATTATTAAAGATCCGATGCAGGTTAAAATTGGGGATGTAATCGTTGTGAAAAACGGTGAAAGAATCCCTATGGACGGTAAGATCGTTCTTGGTTCAACTTCACTCAATACATCCGAATTAACTGGCGAATCAAAATTAAAGACTGTTCATGCCGGTGATAAGGTTTTATCTGGGAATATAAATGTTGGCGATGTAATTCATATTGAAGTAACTCAAGAATATGAAAACTCAACTTTGGCTAAAATTATTGATTTAATTGAGAATGCAACAAACAAAAAATCAAAAAGAGAGATGTTTATAACCCAATTTGCTAAAGTTTACACTCCAATAGTGGTTGGCTTAGCGTTATTATTGGTTTTATATGGCGTTATTTTCGATTCTAGCAACGTTACTACACCGGATGGGTATATTTACCGTGCCGCTATCTTCTTAGTGATATCATGTCCATGTTCGCTTGTTTTATCAGTTCCTTTATCTTATTACGCTGGTATTGGTACCGCCGCTAAACATGGTATTTTATTTAAAGGCTCTACTTATCTACACGCAATAACAGAAGTTGAGTTAATTGCTCTAGATAAAACAGGTACATTGACCTATGGAGATTTCTTTGTTAAAGAATATTCAAATATGGAAACATTGATGCTTGCGGCTTCGATTGAAAGATTCTCTAATCATCCAATAGCTAAGGCGATTGTTGAATATAATAACTATCCAACATATCAAGTTACAAAAGTTCAAGAAGTTCCTGGTTTTGGTATTAGTGGTGAAATTGACGGAAAAGTTGTATTAGCCGGTAGTAAAAAATTCTTAGAAAAGAATGACATAGCTTTTGAAACCGAAAAACTTCCTATCGGATCATATACTTTTGTTTCTTTAGATGGAGAATTTATCGGTTATATCGTTGTAAGAGACGAGTTAAAAGAAACTTCAATGGAAACAGTAAGAGAATTCACTAAAGAATATGATACTGTTATGTTGACCGGTGATAATGAAATTTCCGCGCGTGATATAGCTCTACAACTTGGTGGAATCGAGTATTATTCAGAATTGCTTCCTGAAGAAAAATTAACTAAATTCAACGAAATAAGAACAAATTCAGTTTCATTATTTGTTGGTGATGGTATTAATGACGCACCTTTGCTAAAAAATGCTGATATCGGTGTTTCTTTAGGTAGTGCAACAGATCTTGCAATTGAAGTTAGTGATGTAATTATCATTAATAATGATATTAGACTATTAGATAAAGCTATAAAGATCGCGAAAAAGACAAGAAGATTATCGGGAGAAAACATCGTCTTCTCGTTAGCGGTTAAATTTATTTTCTTAGTAATGTCAGCTTTAGGATTAATGTGGATGTGGCTTTCAATCTTTGCTGATGTCGGAGTTGCTATCCTTTGCGTCTTGAATGCATTAAGATTAATTTATCAAAAAAAATACTTGAAAGATAAGGCTTAAGTTTAGCTTTATCTTTTTTATTTCAAAAAATATTGTATAATATAAGCTAGGTGGTGAATATGGAAGACATATATATATTAATACTCGTTTTTATTCTTATTTTAATTAATGGTTTTTTCGCTGCGAGCGAAATGGCATTAGTTTCAATAAATCAAAATAAGCTTCAAAAACTAGTTGATGAAGGAAATAAAAAAGCAAAAAAACTTCAAACATTAAGCAAGGATTCTACAAGGTATTTATCAACGATTCAAGTTGCTATTACTTTAGCTGGATTCTTATCAAGTGCTATTGCCGGTTCCAATTTAGCACAAAATCTCGTTGATTTTTCTGCTTCTCTTGGAGTTAGCTTATCATTCAATTTTGCGGTAGTTTTAATTACTTTAGTGTTATCATTCATTACTCTTGTTTTTGGGGAATTAGTGCCAAAACGAATAGCTTTGAATAGTCCAATCAAAATAGCGATGTTATCAATCGGCGTTTTGCGAATTATGATGTTTATCACTCGCCCAGCAGTTTGGTTATTAACCATTACAACCAAGGGTGTTGTGAGAATATTAGGAATCAAAAAAGATGAGTCTCAGGATAAAACATCGGAAGATGAAATTAAACAAATGATTAGGTCCGGTCATATGCAAGGACTTTTCCGAGGCCAAGAAAAAGAAATGCTAGAAAATATTTTTGAGTTCGATGATATTCAAGCAGAAACCATCATGACTCCAAGAACAGATATCTATGCTATTGATATTAATGAAGAGAAATCAGATATTATTCAAATGATTATTGAAGCTCCATATACTAGAATTCCTTTTTTTAATAAGACAATCGATAATCTCGTCGGTATAATCCATGTTAAAGATGTTTTAATTGACGCAAAGAAAAAAGGCTTTTCAAGAGTTGATTATAAGAAATTATTGCGCGAACCATTTTATGCGCCTAACAATATTAAAATTAATATTTTGTTTAGAAGAATGCAAAAAGAAAATCATCAAATTGCCATATTGCTTGATAGTTATGGCGGTATTGATGGAATTATAACCCTAGAAGACATCTTAGAAGAGATCGTCGGTAACATCTATGATGAGTTTGATGAATCGGATAAATCAATTAAAAAATTAGATGATAATCTATATATAGTCGATGGTTTAATTCAAATTCAAGATTTTAATCGTTACTTTAAAGTTGAAATTGATGAAGATCCCGAGACATTAAGCGGTTTGATAATCGAAAGAATTGGTTATATTCCCGATCAGATGATTGATGAAGAATTTGTTGTTGAAAAACTAAGCATCAAAATTAAAACTTTAAAGAAGAATTACATTGATAAATTTATTGTAAAAATTAATGAATAAAGAAAGCATCACTCCTTATATGGGAGTGATGCTTTTTACTTGTGTTTAATTATGGCGTATTTTTTCTTACCTTTTCTGATGATTGTGTACTTAAAGTGTAATGCGTTCTCTTTTTTAATGATAAATTCTAGATCAGTTTCTTTATTGCCATTAATCGTTATGGCATTAGAACTTATAAGTTCACGTGCTTGACGTTTAGAACTAGCAATATTAAGCTCAACTAAGCAATCGACTAAAGGCTTTTCTTCAGTGATTTCTATCGAATCAAGATTTGAAAATCCCATTTCAATTTCTTCAATATCAAGGTCACTTACTTCACCACTAAATAAAGCTTCAGTTACTTTTATGGCTTTTCTTAATTCATTCTCACCATGGACTAATTTTGTTATTTCTTCTGCTAGACACTTTTGAGCCAAACGTTTTTCTGGTTCTTTTGACAGTGACTCTTCAATTTCTTCAATTTGATTCTTACTTAAGAATGTAAACTGTTTCAATCTATTGATTACATCTTGATCAGCGGTATTGATCCAATATTGATAGAAATCATAAACTGATGTCTTGTTCTTGTCTAACCAAACAGCTCCAGACTCAGTTTTACCAAATTTAGTACCGTCTGATTTAGTAACTAATGGAAATGTTATTCCGTATACCTTAGCTTCGATTGTATGAATTTTTCTTATTAACTCCATTCCCGCTGTAATATTACCCCATTGGTCTTGTCCACCAATTTGTAAAGTACAGTTGAAATTTCTATATAGATGTTCGAAATCCCAAGCTTGGATAATTTGATATGAGAATTCTGTAAAAGAGATTCCATTTTCAATTCTTGATTTGACAGAATCTTTGCTCATCATATAAGCAACATTGAAGTGCTTACCAATATCACGCAAAAATTCAATAGCATTTAAAGAGGAAAGCCAATCGTAATTATTGACTATCATCGCTTCCGGTAGGATATGTTTCGCTTGTTTAGCGATACCTTCAGCGTTTTTAAGTGATTCTTCTATGCTTAAAAGTTTTCTTTCTTGACTTTTAAAACTTGGATCGCCAATCAGTCCAGTCCCTCCGCCAATAACAAGAATCGGTTTATGTCCGTAATCTTCTAATCTTTTAGCTACTAAATAAGCTAAAAGATGACCAATATGTAAACTATCCGCTGTTGGATCAGCACCTAAGTAAAATACTAGTTTTTCTTGGTTTAATTTTTCTGCTAAATCATCATCAGTTTGTTGGTATAACAAACCACGCCACTTTAAATCTTCATATAAATTCATAATTTTCCTCCTATAAAATAAAAATCGTCCTTTAAAAAACTTAAAGGACGAATGTTTCCGCGGTACCACCTTAATTCACTTATTTAAAATAAGTGCACTTATAAAGATAACGGATTTACCGTGCTTTTTAAAAGCATAACTCCTGAGTGTAATGAATAAGTTAATCTTGTTCGGTTTTCACCAGCCACCGAATCTCTACATTTACAAATCTTAACTATTCTCGCTCATTCACAGTTTATTTTGTTGTTTGTCTTAAAATAATATTATGTGGTAATTCATTGAACTTTTCTTCAATATGTAGCCCATCGATTTCCTTTTTAAGTAGATACATTGCTTTAACACCAATATCAATAATTGGTATATCTACACATGAAAGTTTTGGTCGGGATAATGAAGCATATTTTGTGTTTTGGAAGCCGAAAACAGATATGTCTTCAGGTATTTTCTTTCCTTTTTCAATCGCTTGATTAATAAATGATACAGCAATAGAATCTCTAACCGCAACAACACCATCAATAAGATGTGCATTTTCCTTTAGAAGTTCATTGAAATGAATAGTGTTAACAATGATATCACCACTGGTTCTAAAAATATTCATTTCTAGTCCTGCTTCTTCAATTGCTTTTTGATATCCGGCTTCTTTTAAGTCATTAACCATGTATTTTCTAGCTGTTGTTAGCATGAAAATATTTTTACGACCTTCATCAATAAGTTTTTTTGTGACTTCATAAGCAGCTTGATAATAATCAATTGAAACTGTAGTTAACGAACTATCGTAAGGATAGACTGTATTTGCCAAAACAACAGGTACTCCATACTCATCTTGGATCATGTTTAAAGTCTTGTACTGTTCTTCATTGATTTCGTCATTCATATAAAGGATGCCGTCAGCTTGTGAAGCAACAACTTCTTGCATCATTTCTGTTTCATCAGCATACTTGTCCTTTAATACGTAAAGAATTAAAGAGTAATCATACTTTTTTGCCTCAACTGCAATGCCATTAACCATTTCCGCAACTGATGACCTTGACATATCGGGAACAATTATCGCTACTGATGTAGATTTTCTACTAGCTAGTCCCTTAGCATAAGCATTTGGTTTATAACCTAATTCTTTAATAACTTGAAGTACTCTATCCCTAGTTTCTGGTTTAACTTTTTCTGGATTATTCAACGTTCTTGATACCGTTGCCAAAGAAACCCCAGCTTTAATTGCCACATTATATATAGTAGCTTTACTCATATAATCAATCCCCTTCCTTTTTAAAAGTATTGATTGAATATATTTTATCACAAATAATCGTCTCTGCAATCGCTTTTATGAAAAATTTTCATTGGAAACCAATAAAGCAAGAAAAAAGACGAATTTCCATTCGTCTTTACGAGTAAATTATCTTTTTTCTTTGATTCTTGATTGTTTAGCTGATAATCCACGAATGTAACCGAGGTGAGCTCTTCTTACTTTACCACGACGTTTTACATCGATTTTTTCAATAACAGGTGAATTAACTAAGAAAGTTTTTTCAACACCTACACCGTAAGAAATTTTTCTAACTGTGAATGTTTCACTAACTCCTCCACCTTGTCTTTTAATGCAAAGACCTTCGAAAACTTGGATTCTTTCTCTGTTACCTTCCTTGATTTTGATACCAACTTCTAAAGTATCTCCAGGACGGAATTCAGGAATGTCATTTCTCATAAATTCTTGAGTGACATCTTTAATTAATTGCTGCGACATTTTGGTCAACTCCTTTTTTTTAATTTGCACTTGTGTTCATGGGTAAACCAGCGGAACATTGGCATGATATATTCTTTTCAGCGATATGTATTATATCATATAGATAATTATAAAGCAAATATTTTTTTCCCAATTATTCATTAGTTTTTAATAGATCTGGTCTTCTTTCTAACGTCTTCTTCTTAGCCATCTCTTCACGCCATTTATCGATTTTAGCATGATCTCCAGAAAGTAATACATCAGGAACCTTGAAACCTTGAAATTCACGAGGTTTTGTGTATTGTGGATAATCAAGTAAACCTTCATAGAAGGAATCATTAACAAACGATTCTTGAGAGCCTAGTACACCAGGAATCAATCTAACAATTGCATCAATCATTGCTAATGATGCAATCTCTCCACCAGTCATCACAAAATCACCTAAGGAGATTTCTTCATCAACAAATTCTAGGACTCTTTCGTCAAACCCTTCGTAGTGACCACAGATAAAAATGAGATGATCTTCTTTTAATAACTCTTTGGCTTTGCTTTGATCAAAAGTAGCACCTTGTGGAGACAAAAGTATCTTATGATTTGGTTTTTCTAGTGATTCTAACGCATAAAATATCGGTTCAACTGCAAGCACCATTCCGCTACCGCCACCGTAAGGTGTATCATCTACTGTTTTATGCTTATTTGTCGAGAAATCGCGGAAATTTACTATTTCAAATTTTACAAGTTTTTTTTCTTGAGCCCTTTTTAATATCGATGAATTAAGTAAAGGTTCAACCATTTCTGGAAAAAGTGTCAATATTGTAATTTTCATAATAGACCTTCCATTTCAACCACTGTAATTTTCTCTTCATCTTGGTTTTCGATGAACTCATCACGGAAAGGAATTAGTTTATCTCCGGTTTCAGT
>CAZMMT010000002.1:34058-61077 GCA_964567465.1 uncultured Candidatus Izemoplasmatales bacterium
ATTTTCAAGAATATAGATTGAATTGCCTACTTTAAAGCGATCATCTTGCATATTAGTAAGCGATTTGATTCTCACTTCACCTTTTAATCCTTTAGTTGTGGCAATTATTCCGACTTTTATATACTCCATTGATATACACCTCTATTCAAGTGAAAATTTATATTTATATTATATCATTTTATCAAACTTTTTCGATAAAAAAAGAAGGAAGACTCCTTCTTTTTATACTAGAGCAGAAATCTCTCCTGCTTTTTTCAAAACTATTTTAGTAATTAGCGGTCCAGTTAATTCATATATTACTGTGGCTGATAAAACAATGGCTCTAATCTGAGCCCCTAACTCAGGGTTAAGAGCTGTAGATGCGATAAGACTTAGACCGATTGCGACTCCAGCTTGAGGAATAAGTGCAAATCCTAAATACTTTTGAACTTTCTTTTCACTCTTGGTAATTTTTGCGCCGATATAAGCGCCACCGATTTTTCCGACAACTCTAAGGAGAACATATAATATGCCTAGGACTCCAACAGTAACCAATACTGATAGTTTTAGTTCCACACCACTTAATACAAAGAACATGACATAAACAGGTGGTGTAAAGAAATAGATAAGTTCATTAACTTTTTCTTGCTTGCTTGAGAAGTTAGTAAACAATAATCCTAGTACCATTGCGGCAAGAATTGCAGATCCGCCCCATAGGTTTGCAAGATAAACTGTAAAAATTATCGAAGCAACGGTTAAAGAAATTCTGTTTCCTCTTCCGGTGAACCAAACACACCCCAATATCAAGACTATTCCTATTAATAGTCCAATGCCAAGGGAGATTAAAATCTCAAAAATCGGATGGAATATCTGCATTACTACAGACACGTCTCCAACTGGATTTAATGCATTAGCTATGGCAACGAAGATTCCAAATAACAAAACGGCTATTGAGTCGTCAATTGCAACAACACTTAATAAAGTCTCAGTTAAATGTCCTCTAGCTTGATATTGTCTAATAACCATAAGAGTTGCGGCTGGTGCTGTAGCGGCAGCGATTGCCGATAGCACAAGGGCAAATCTTATGTTCTCTATAGTTAGCTTTCCAATAATTAAAAAGTATAAAATCAAACCAACTAAAACCGCTATAACAGCAACGAACGATTCGAAGAACGCGATGATAACTGGTTTAGCTCCTACTTTTTTAAAATATTTAAATTTCAATTCGTTTCCGATAGTAAAGGCTATGAATCCTAAAGCTACTACTGAAACGATTTCTAAGCCCGGTAGGGCTTCTTCTTTAATGATGTTAAGTATCGAAGGTCCAATTAAAAGACCACCTATTAGGTAGCCTGTAACGTTGGGCAATCTAAGATATTTAGCAACTTTTCCAAACAAAAGACCTGTAGCGATAATGGTTGCTGTATAAAATAAAACCAAATAGTTCATGACTAAAGTTTACACCCTACTGTTTCTTCAATCGGCACCGTAAATGCGACCCCGGAATCAGGTTCTTGTAAATTACCACAAACATATTCGATTACCTTATAAACAGTTTTAACCTTATCATCAGGCAATGCCATCAAAATTACATTTGACTCAGTTCTTTTGTTTTCAAACAAAAATTTTAGTGATCCAAACATTTGCATATCATCGTTTTTTGCTAGGGTTCTACCCATTCCGGTTGAACTGATAATAGTAGCACCTTTGATGCCATTATTATTGAGTTCAGTTAGGAATTCTTCGAGATATTTAGTTTGAGTCATTACATAAATTACTAATTTCATACTATTCACTCCATTTCGCCATATAGTATTATACTCTTATAAATTTATTTTGCAAGTTGATTTTTAAGGCAAAAAATTAAGAACTTTTTAAACCGTTTTGCCCAATATACTTCTGAATGAGTTGCACCTTCATCGATAACTTGCATAAGGTTTTGTTCAGGTATTTTTTTTGATATATAAACCTGAAAAACTTTTTGCTCATTAAAATAAATTTTACTAAAAAACCCATTTTCTTTTGTACCCATATCATGATAAATCCTAAAATTACTATCCACTTCAATATCATCTAAAAATTCATACAGTCCTTTTTTAACAATATAATATGCTGGAGAAAAAGCACCAATACAAGAAAATATATCTTGATACTTTAAACCTAAGTAGATACTGATATTACCACCACAAGAACTGCCTGCCATATAGGTAAATTCTTTAGTTGATTTTGTTCTAAACTCTTTATCTATTAAAGGTTTCAGTTCTTCTACCAAGAACTTTCCATATTCATCCGCTTCTGGTTTAATGTTTTCTGCATTCATACTTTTTAATCTTTTTATTGCTGAACGATTTAAATCATTTGAGTATTCCATAATACGGTAAACATTATCACTATCAACACCAACTATAATTACTCCACCAACTTGATTATAATATTCATCCATTGTCGCCATCACTTCCCAAGAATGATTGCTGAAAGGTGAAGGATCAACTAAATTCTGCCCATCATGCATGTAAATTACCGGGTAGCTTAATTCGCTTTCGTCATAGTTAAGTGGCAAAATAACTCTTACTCTTTTATTTCTCTTTAAGTTTTTGCTATAAATATCTTTGATAACAACTCTATCCATTTTTACACCTCAATCAAATTATACAATAAATATTTAAATATTAATTATATTTATGAAAAAATGCTGTATAATATTTTATGTAAAGAGGTGTAAACTATGAAGAAAGTCCTAAAAGTATTTATGATATTTGTTATTGTTTTAGTAGTTTTCGTTTTCGGATTTGTTTTAACATTACAAATATTTGAGTTTCGACCTGATGATATAACTGTTCTTTCGGTTGAAGATAATCTTGAAGATTTAGAATCTAATTATATCGATCTTACAGAAGACTTGACTCTACTAACATTCAATATTGGATACGCTTCATTAAGTGAAACTGAAGATTTTGTAATGGATGGCGGTAAAAAGGCAAGAATGGATACTTCAGAGGAAGTTGAAAGCAATCTTGAAGGAATCACTTCAATCCTTGAAGATAATCCAGCAGATATTTATTTGATCCAAGAAATTGATGTTGATAGCAATAGATCTTATAACATAAATCAATTAGTTCATTTTCAAGATGCCTTAGGTAAAAGTTCTGTTTTAGCATATAACTACCGCTGTATATTCGTACCTTTCCCAATGAACCCAATGCAAATGATGGGGAAAGTCAACTCAGGTATCGTTACGTTCAGTGATTATTATACTGAATCCGCTGAAAGGCATCAATTACCTGGTAGTTTTGCTTGGCCTGTTAGTTTAGCAAATCTAAAAAGAGCGATGCTTATTACTAAGTACCCAATTCAAGATAGTGATAAATACTTAGTGGTTATAAATGTCCATCTTTCTGCTTATGATGATGGAACCATGAGATTAGAAGAAATGGAAGCTTTAAAACAAGTAATGTTAACTGAATATAATGCTGGAAACTATGTAATTGTTGGTGGTGATTTTAATCAAACATTCCCACAAGCAGTTACTATTAATGAAGATGAATCATATACTTATCATTATGCATTAAAAGATGTAGGATTATGGGAAGCTTATCCAATGGAAGAAGATTGGTTCCTTGTCAATGATTTTAGTTTTGGAGTTGATATTACAAACCCTACTTGTAGATTGCTAAATAAAGCTTATGACACTGAAAATCTTGAAAATAATCAATACTACGTAATTGATGGGTTTATTGTTTCAAATAATCTAGACATCAATACTATCACCACATTACAAGAAAACTTTAAATACTCTGACCATAATCCGGTTTTGATTAACTTGAGTTTCATTCAATAAATTAGTGAAATAAAGAACTTTTAAAAGGTTCTTTATTTTTTTATTTTTGTATGTGAAGTGACAATGATTATATCGCTGTGATATAATGAACTTGAAAAATATCTTTAATATTTGAGGTTTAAGTATGCTTAAATTTAGTAAAAAAGCACTAAAAAAACTTAAGAGTTTACTGAAAACCCACTTCTGGTTATTGGTAATGTCAATTCCAATCTTGTTCTTGATAAATTGGAGTTATTTCACTGTAATCACTACAGAAAGAGAATCTCTAGAAGTGCAGCAAATATCATTAGCCAATGAAAAAGTTAACATAATTGATTTTATTATCTCAAATGCAATAAACAACACTTACAATGATTTACAAGTAATAACAGATTCCGATGAAGTACAAGCATATCTGGATGATAAGAGTTCTTCTAATCTAGAAGCTGCTAGACAACTTCTATACCGGATTTCCAATAACAAACCTCAGTTCTCAAGCATTGAAATGTTAGATAATGATGGTGAACAGATTGCTTGGCTATTAAGAGATGAAGATGAAGCACTATACTTCATGGATGATATTAACTTAGTTGATAGAAGTGAAGAGGAATATTATGATATATCATTACTTTTAACGGAAGATCAAGTATATATCGCGCCAATTTATCTTGAAGAGAATCTAATAAATGAAGTTGTAATTGAAAAACCTTTAACAAACTTGATTATTAATATATATGACAGCTTAGGTACGAAACACGGAACTTTAGTTTTAGAATATAATGCTAATTATCTATTACAAATATTTAGCGATTATGTTCAGGAAGATTCACAATTTATTGAACTTGGTATTATCAATGGTGATGAGGTGTGGGGTATAACTCCTGGCTTTTATGACTTAATTGATGATTATGGCCAAAACAATCAGAACTTTTTAGATTTGTTAAATAGAGATTATGAAACAATAGTTCAAAATAACATCATATTATCTAACTTTCTTGGTGATAATATATATAACGACGATGACTTCTATAAAACATACGCAGTGATTGATATGGCATCTGTCTATAATGAGTATGGCGGAATATTTCTTAAATACCCATTTTTGATTTTTTTAATAAACTTAATATCAATAGTTGTAATAATATTAATTTCTAATTTATTAAAGAGTAAAAGTAATGATCGAATCTTATTAAATGCTAATATGTATCTATCTGATAGAAATAAAGATGGAGTTTTGATTACTAATGATAAAAGCGAAATAACTTATGTTAATCAGACCTTTGAAGATATCTTTGGGTTTAAGCAAAAAGATATTCTTGGTAATAAACCAGGCAAAATTCTTGGTCAATTAAATTTAGGAATTAAAGCCGCATTAAGAAAAACTAATGAAATCTATTCAAAGAATATTTGGAACATTAGTAAAGATGGAATTTATGTTTTAAAGCATTTAAGAATAAAACCCGAAACAGTATCAGGAGGAAACATAAAACATTATCTAGCGATTTATTCTGACCCTTTAATTGAAATTGATTCTCTTGTTTTCTCAAGCAACTTTGATTCTATAGAAACATTTAAACTTCTAGCTAAAGCTTATGAAAATGAGGAATTCAAAGTAAATAAGTCAGTTTTTATGGTCATTAAAACATTTAATGAAAAAAGCAAAAAAGGTTTTGATGTCATCAACAATAGCAACATAAAACCAATTTCATTTCCTGTCTTTTTAAGCAAAAACCTTAACAATAACTTTAAAATCTCTATTCCTAGTGAAGGTTATACAATAATCTACTTCTTACTTGATAGTGTTGATAAATCTTTTAATGATATTATCGATTTAATTGACACTCTTATTGATAAATATAAGCATCAGCCAAATGTTAACTCCGGATTAGGGTATAATTTTGGTATTGCAAAAGCTGATAATAAAACCATTACAAAAACAGATTTAATCGAAAATGCATTTATTGCCTTACAGATGTCGAAGAACATGAAGAATATTAAACATTTAATATATACCGAATCAATCAAACAATTGATAAAACGTGAGAAAGATATTTTTGCCCAATTGGAACACGGATTCAATTACGATGAATTCTATGTACTCTACCAAATCCAAAAGAACATTGTGACTAATGAGTTTACTGGTGTAGAAGCTTTGCTAAGGTGGAACAGTCCTGTTTTAGGAAATGTTTCTCCAGTTGAATTTATTACTGTTATTGAAAATTCTTTCTTTGTGAATCAACTTAGTTTAATGGTTTTAAATAAAGTTATTAAAGACTTCAGTCCTTATGTCAAGTATCTTGGTGATGAATTTAGAATCTCAATTAACTTAACTTCATTTGATTTCTTTAGCGATCAAATCATTCATAACTTGGTTAACATTATTGAAAAAAGTCCAATCCCTACCAAGAACTTCTGTTTTGAAATCACAGAGAGTGGTTATTTAGAGAATAAAGATAAAACTAATTCGATTATAGATTTTCTTCATTCAAAAAATATCACAGTAGCGATTGATGATTTTGGAACTGGTTTTTCATCTTTGGAAGTTTTGAAAAAACTCCGTATCGACAAGGTCAAGATTGATAGATCGTTTATCAAAGATTATCCAGATAAAGATGATGGTGTAATGCTTAAAACGATTGCTAATTTGGTTAAGATTTTGAATTTCGGAATCTTATTGGAAGGAACTGAAACTAAAGAACAGGTTGAGTTCGCATTAGAGAGTGGTTGTGATGAGATTCAAGGATTTTATATTTCTCAGCCAATCTATATTGAAAATCTTGTTAGAAAATATTTGAATAAAAAATCGGACTTCTAATTATAGAAGTCCGATATTTATTTAGTATTTCCTATTTCTTTTCGCGCTTGAAGCACATAAACCAATCTAAGCAATATGTGTCATCATTCTTTGATTCCATTCTTTCTTTAGCTGTGCCACAAGATCCTGCAGTTGGAACGATAACATCGTCTCCAGGTCTCCAGTCAGCTGGTGTAGCTACTCCGTCTTTATCAGCTTTTTGTAAAGCTAGAATAATACGTTTGATTTCATCGAAGTTTCTACCCATTGATAATGGATAATAAAGCATTGTTCTGATAACGCCTTTAGGGTCAATTACAAACACAGCTCTTACAGCTTGAGTATTGCTTTGATTTGGTTGAATCATACCAAATTTATTAGCAACATCCATTCTAATGTCTTCAATTAACGGGAACTTAACTTCGATGTTTTTCATGCCTTTCCATTCTAGTTCTTGGATTTTTCTTAACCAAGCGATGTGGGCATAAAGAGAATCTACTGATAAGCCAATCAATTGTGTGTTTAAAGCTTCGAAATCTTCAATCATGCTAGCAAATGTCATAAACTCAGTTGTACATACTGGAGTAAAATCTGCTGGATGGGAGAAAAGAATCACCCATTTCCCTTCGTAGTCTTCAGGGAAATTAATTGTGCCTTGGGTTGTTACTGCTGTAAAACTTGGGGCTTTGTCGCCGATTAACGGCATTGAATAAAATTCTTTTTTTACTTCTTCCATTAATATGTCCTCCTATATTTTTATTTTTTATTAATGACATTATAACATTTAAGATTGTTAATTTCTAATGAATTGCTTAGTGACTATGATTTTGGTGTTCTTCACAAATTGCATTAGATGATACTAATGTATTGTTTAAGTATTTCGTGATAATTTCCTCAGGATTGCCGTCAACACCTCTAATAGCTTCTATTCCGAGATTAACTAAATTATTAACTGCCATTTCTCCTAGGTTTCCTGTAATTACCACGTTTATATTGTTTTGGTATAGGAAATTTGGCAATGCGCCTTTTTGATGGGGTGGGTTTTTAATTTGGTAATCATTTTTAATTTGATTGTTTTCAACTTCATAAACTTTAAAATAATCGCAATGTCCAAAATGTTGGGCAACCAAATTATCTTTTACTGCAATAGCAACTACTAACATGTGATTCCTCCTATTGAAATCTATTTCTTCCTTGTCTTCTTCTTAGTCGTAAAGGCTCTAAGCATTTATCACAATCTTCGTCACACATTGTGATTTCTCCGCCTTCAATAACAATAATTTTTCCGTCTACTAGTGAAGCAGCTAGCTTTTTTCTTGCGTCATTATAGATTCTTTGAACTGTGGTTCTAGCGACTTGCATTTGTTCAGCGGCTTCTTCTTGAGTGTAACCTAAATAATCTATTAATCTTACAGTTTCAAACTCATCGATTAACATATTTAATCGATCTTGACTGTTAGCACGTTTTCCTTTAGGTCCAAAGACCAGATGTTCCGGTTGGTGACAAATATATCTTGGTTTTTGTGGTCTTGGCATCTTATTCCCCTCCTTTATATTTTATATTAAATATTGACATATGTCAAGATTATACAATTATTTCAACATCATCAGATTTCTTTAGTTTCTCTCTGATTTCGTTAACCATATTTTCATAGTATTCTTCAGTAATTATGTATTTTTTGTTAATTAGCCAGTAGGATAGGAAAATTAATAAAACCGGAAAAATCGTAATTGCTAATCTTAGTCCGAGCCTCATTGATGCGGTAGCCTTATCTTTAAATGCTGAGTTTGCGGCAGCATTGATAACCATTTCTTCTTTTCCATCGTCAGCTGGGTCAAATGTAACTAACTGTAACGCATCATAAATTTGTTCTTTTCTTTCTTGTTCAATATCCAAACCGTCTAAGATAATTGTTCGACTAGCGATATTATCTTTAAATTCAATTTGTTCAGAAATCGTCATATTATCAAAGTAGTTCTTCTGAGCTTCTAATTCAGAAACATTTTGACTTAAGATATAAATACCAAAGATAATTAAAACCAATGTCATAATTCCTTGTTGCAAGGCACTAGCCAGTTTAACCACAAATGGTCTTAATGAGAAAAGAATTGCTTCATTTCTTTTGCCAGTTTTATATTCGTTATATTCGATAGTATTTGTCATGTTGATAATTAAAGTTAAATAGATGATTGCTTGTCCACCAAATGCTAAAGCTCCAAATAGACATACAGTAATGATATTAACTGGGATAAACGGAATATAACCCATCAATAAAAACATTAAATATCCTAGAGAGATAATAATCATACCGAATTTAAAAAGTTGGGCACGTTTGAATCTTTTTGCAAGTTGAGCATAGAAACTCTGGATTATAATAGTTACCGCTCCGAAAGTAGCAATGAAAATTAAAACTAAATTTCCATCATATCCTAACTCGATATAAAAGAAATTGTATCCTAAAGCGACTAATATACCGCTACCAACTGTATAGATTAAAAGTGATAAAGTAACCCACAATAATTGATCGTTATTTTTAATCGCCAAAAACATTTGTTTTAAAGATACCTTATCATCTTCATGAGGGTTAATATTTCTTGGTTCTTTAACACCGATAAGCGTTAAAGCTGTACAAATTAAAAAGAAAGCAACGAAAGTAATCGAGATTATTCTATATCCCGCTACCGCATTACCTACGGTAAAAAGGGTAACAATTGCATTAGCTGCAAAAGCGCCTACAGCGGCGAAAACAACAACCATTGAAGCGATTTGATCACGCTTCTTTTTTGTTCTTGAGAGGTTTGGAAGCAATGACCAATAAGGGATATCATTAAGAGTCCAAGCTATCTCCCAAACAAAATAAATCACCGCAAAGAAAATAACGAAAGCTGTTCCCGAAGGTCTTAGGTTAAACATCAATAAAACTGTAATACTTGTTAAAACCGCACCAACTAAAATCCATGGTTTATATTTACCATATTTAGTTTTAGTGTTTTCAACAATACTACCCATTATCGGATCATTTATCCCATCCCATATTCTTCCTAAAATTAGAATAATTGAGATTGCAGAAAACTGACCAGCTGTTAATCCAAGTCCAGAAAACTGAATGTAAATCATTAAAAAAGATGCTACTAAAGTATACATCATGTCTCGACCTATACCACTGATGCTATAAGTCCATTTATTCCGTTTGTATATTCTTTCTTCTAGAATTTCTATTTCGCTCATTATATCCTCCTATAATTTTCATAAAATAATTATACCAGTTTTTATTAATTTAAAAACACACTATTAGTATTTTTTATGAAATATAGTATAATATCTTTTTAGAGGTGTAATTATGGAAACTATTAAAAATTATGATGAATTTCTAAATATAGTTAAATCTGAAATTGTTGTAGTGATAGCTAAGACAAAAACTTGTGTTGTCTGTAAACCTTTATCAGAAAAGTTAAGAATTTTTATGGAAGATTATCCTACTATTCCTGCTTATCAAGTTTACTTAGAAGATGTAGAGATGTTCCAAGGACAACAGTTAGTTTTTACTGTACCTACGATTTTAGTTTTTAGTGAAAGCAAAGAAATATTAAGAGAATCTCGATTCATCGATTTTGAGAAAATAAGAAGATTATTTGATTTATACTTAAACTAACAATAAGAAGGTAAATGCATGATTTTAAGTTTAGGATTAATTATTTTATTGGGTTTATCATTAAATGCTATAATGAATAAAATAAAGGTACCTAGTTTAATTGGTTATATGATAACCGGTATTATTTTAGGTCCTTTTGTTTTGGATTTAATTGATCCGACAATCTTGGCAATATCCGCAGATTTAAGAAAAATAGCTCTTATTGTTATTTTATTAAGAGCTGGATTAACTCTTGATATCAAAGATCTTAAAATTGTTGGTCGCGGTGCTATATTGTTAAGTTTTTTACCAGCAACTTTTGAGATTGTCGCAATTGCTTTTCTTTCTCAGTGGATATTTTCAATAACTTTGATTGAAGGATTTATTCTTGGTAGTGTTGTGGCAGCTGTTTCACCTGCTGTTGTAGTACCAAGAATGATAGATTTAATAAATAAGAAATTAGGCACAAAAAAGAGTATTCCACAAATGGTTTTAGCGGGAAGTTCGATTGATGATATTTACGCAGTTGTCTTATTTACTCTATTTGTTCAAATTCAACAATCCAATATAATTGATTTTAAAAGTATTGTCTTTTTCCCGCTATCAATAATCTTAGGAGTGGTAGTTGGAATTCTAGTTGGATTTGCTTTAGTAAAAATCTTTAAGAAGTTTCATATGCGAGATACAATTAAGGTTTTAATTATCTTCGGAGTAGCCTTTTTATTTGACTTTTTAGAAACAACCCTTAAAGGAATAATCCCATTTTCATCACTTATAGCCGTAATTGTCTTAGGCTTAACAACTCTTAAACTCTATCCGATTCTAGCTGATAGATTAACTTCAAAATTCTCAAAAATATGGGTTTTTTCAGAAATGATGTTATTTGTTCTAATTGGCTCATTAGTGGATATAAGCATTATAAAAGATGTCGGATTAAATTTCGTATTGCTATTAGTTTTGGCCATTTTTATTAGATTTATCGCAGTAATGATTTCCACCACTAAAATCAATCTCAACACGAAAGAAAAAGTTTTTGTATTCTTTTCATATTTACCAAAAGCAACAGTTCAAGCTGCTATAGGTGCTATTCCTTTTTCGTTAGGAATGCCGGCTGGAGAGATTATTTTAGGTGTATCTGTTCTATCAATATTCTTGACTGCACCTATTGGTGCTATTCTAATAGATCAAACACAAAATCTGCTTTTAGAAAAAGAAATAAGCGACTGATTATTCAGTCGCTTCTTTTTTTGGATTCAATCCATAGAATTGATAATATATTGTTTCGATTCTACCGTTGTAAAGTTTTCTTCTTCTATCCGCTTGCTTACCAAATGTTTTTTCGAAATCCTTATCTGATGTAATGATATATGAAGACCAGGTTTTAAGTTTACCGATTTTTTCACCAATTAGTTTATAGAGTTTATCTACTTCTTCTTTTTCAGATAGTCTTTCACCATATGGTGGATTAGTTATCATGATTGAATAATCATCTTTTAATGATAAATCTTTAAAATCTTTTTGTTCAAATGTTATACAATCTGAAACACCAGCTTCATCCGCGTTTTCAATGGCGGCGGTAACATTCTCTTCTAAAATATCATAACCATAAAGTTTAATTTCACTATCATGATCAATTGCTTCATAAGCTTCACGTGTAGCTTCTCTGAAATCTTCTTCAGAAACTATCGGCCATTGTTTAAAAGCAAACTCTCTTGCAAGACCAGGAGCTATATTTCTTCCTATCATAGCTGCTTCTATTAGAATCGTTCCAGAACCACAGAATGGATCGATTAAAACTCTATCTTTATTCCAAAAACTTAATAGCACTAAAGCTGAAGCTAAAGTTTCCTTTAAAGGAGCTGTAACAGCAGATTGTCTATAACCTCTTTTATGTAAGGCTACTCCTGAGGTATCGATGGTTAAAGTAGCGATATCTTTGAGAATCGAAACTTTAACATTATAAAGACCTTCGTTTTCTGGGAACCAATTAATTTTGTACTTTGACTTTAAATTTTCCACTATAGCTTTTTTTACAATTGCTTGCGAATCAGATATAGAAAAAAGCGTTGATTTTACTGATTGTCCATCTACCGGAAACCTTCCGTTTTTAGGGATAAATTCGCTCCAATCAATAGCTTTTGTTTTATCAAATAATTCATCAAAAGTAACGGCTTTGAACTCACTAACTTTTAACAGAACTCTATCAGCACATCTTAACCAGATGTTCGCTCTTGCAATGTCTTTTCCGTCACCCAAAAAAGTGACCTTACCGTTTTCAGTAGCAGTTACTTCTAAACCAAGGTTCAAAATCTCTCTTTTCACAATTGCTTCTAGTCCAAATGTGGTAGTAGCAATTAACTCATATTTCTTCATATCGACCAACTCTTTTCTCTTTAGCTATTATATCAAATATAGCTTTCTATAACAACAAATCTATTAAACTAGAAAAAACCTCTTATCGATTGATAAAAGGCTTATTTTCTATTCAAATTCAACAATTAAATTTACTTGTGCTGATCTTGCAACTAATTCATGGATTGAACAATACTTCGTTCCTAATTCTGCAGCTTTTTCAAGTTTTTCTTTATCATTAGGATTTTTTATTGTTAGTTTCATGTCAACTACTTCAATGATTTTTGAGTCTGGATTATTCTTAGCACCAGTTACTTCAACCTTTGCACTTTCAAATTCTAAACGCATTTTTAACGCGATTGATAAGAAAGTTGCGTAGAAGCAAGAACCAATTGCTCCAAAAAATAAATGGTAAGGATAAAGCCCATCATCTTGATCACCAAGCTTAGCTACACCTGTTGGAGAGAATAATTCTCCTTTGAAATCCATATCCCATTTTAATACTACTCTATCATAAGCCATTTTATTCACCTCATTAAAGATTATACTATAATTGATAAATAATTACTATTATTTAATCTGATTTTGTCGCTGGTAAATTTTCGACATTTGGGTGTTTATTTGTAAGCGCTTTAGTGTTATAATTTATATAGGTATTTTTTTTTGTAAAAATTATGATTTTATAAATTTTTGAGGAGGTTTTTTTATTGTGAGACAAAATTTTTACGGCCGTAGTTTATTAACTTTATTGGATTTTACTAAAGAAGAAATTCAAGAGCTATTAACTTTATCAGCCAAACTAAAAGCAAAGAAAAGAGCAGGACTAGAATGCTTACCTTTGAAAGGCAAAAATGTTGTATTGTTATTTGAAAAAGATTCAACAAGAACCAGATGTGCTTTTCAAGTTGGAGCAAACGATTTAGGAATGAATGTTACTTATTTAGGACCTACAGGTTCACAAATGGGTAAAAAGGAAAGTATTAAAGATACCGCTAGAGTATTAGGTAGAATGTATGATGGAATCGAATATCGTGGTTTCAAACAAGAAACAGTAGAGATTTTAGCTGAGTATTCAGGAGTTCCTGTTTGGAATGGTTTAACAGACAAATATCATCCAACCCAAATTTTAGCGGACTTTTTAACAATAATAGAAAAGTTTGGTCATTTAGAAGGAATAAACTTTACTTATTATGGTGATGCAAGAAATAATATGGGTAATTCTTTAATGATTGGTGCCGCTATTATGGGTATGAATTTTACTGCTTGTGCACCAAGCGATTTATGGCCTAATCCAGAATTGATTGAAAAATGTTATGAGTTAGCACAAAAATCAGGTGCTAAATTAAACTTCACTGAAGATGTATCAGAAGGTGCAAAAAACGCTGATGTTATTTATACAGATGTTTGGGTATCAATGGGAGAACCAGATTCAGTATGGAAAGAAAGAATAGAAAAATTATCGCCTTATCAAGTTAATAAAGAAGTTATGAAACAAGCAAATGAAACTGCAATTTTTATGCACTGCTTACCGGCGTTCCATAACCGTGAGACCGTACTTGGTGAAGATATTTTCCAAAAATTTGGAATGGATGCATTAGAAGTTACTGAAGATGTTTTTGAATCACCACAATCAGTAGTTTTTGATGAGGCTGAGAATAGATTACATACGATAAAAGCTGTAATGTATGCTTCTCTAAAGGAGGAAAAATGAGAAAGATAGTTGTTGCATTAGGTGGAAATGCTTTAGGACATACTCCAGCTGATCAAATTGAACAAGTTAAACATGCGGTTAAACCGATTGTTGAACTTGTGGAACAAGGAAATGAAGTAATATTAGCTCATGGAAATGGTCCACAAGTTGGTATGATAAATCTTGCTTTTGAAACAAGCAATAATGTTTCTGATAAAAATCCTGATATGCCTTTTCCTGAATGTGGTGCAATGTCTCAGGGCTATATTGGCTATCATTTACAAAATGCTCTATTAACTGAACTTAAGAACAAAGGGCTAAAACAACAAGTCGCAACGGTTGTTACTCAAGTTGAAGTTGACGAGAATGATAAAGCTTTTGAACATCCAACTAAACCTATTGGAAAGTTCTATGATTTAGAAACAGCGGAAAAGTTTACTAAAGAAAAAGGTTACATTATGGTTGAAGATGCTTCTAGAGGATACCGAAGAGTTGTAGCTAGTCCAAAACCAGTTAATATTGTTGAACTTGATATTATTAAAACTTTAATTAAGGCTGGTCACTTAGTTATTACTGTTGGCGGCGGTGGAATACCTGTAATAAAAAAAGGTAATGAATTCGTTGGTGTAGCAGCTGTTATTGATAAAGATTTCGCCAGTGCAAAATTAGCAGATTTATTAGATGTTGATATGTTAGTTATTTTAACTGCAGTTAACAAAGTTAAAATTAACTTTAACACTCCAGAAGAAAAAGATTTAGATCATATAACTATAGCGGAAATGGATGAACTTATAGCCGCTGGACATTTCTTAAAAGGTTCAATGTTACCAAAGATTGAAGCTGCTAAAGCTTTTGTTAGTGGTAAGAAACATCGTACTGCTATTATCGCTTCTTTGGAAGAAGCTAAAGAAGCTTTATTAGGTCACACTGGAACAAGGATTACAAACTAATGGAAAGAGATAAAGTAAAAGTAGTCATTTGGGGATTTGGAGCTATGGGTTCTGGAATGGCTAAAATGATATTGAATAAAAAAGGTTTTGATATTGTCGGTGTATGTGATTTATATGACAAAATCGTTGGAAAAAGCATTTTTGAACATCTAAATGTTGAAAATCCTTATAATCATGATGTTGTGATAAGTAATGATATTGATTCAATTTTAAAAAATAATCAAGTTGATATCGTTCTTTTAGCTACTGATTCTTATACAGCTTCTGCTTTCCCTAAATTAAAAAAGATTATTGAACATGGTGTTAACGTAATATCTACCGCTGAAGAAATGTCTTATCCAAAAGCTAATCAACCAAAACTAGCTGAGGAGTTAGACCTTCTTGCTAAAGAGCACGGTGTTACAGTTTTAGGTACCGGTGTTAATCCTGGAATGATGATGGATTTACTTGCGATTTGTATTGGTGGTGTTGTTGAAGATATCAAGGAATTTGAGATAGCAAGAATCAACTCACTTTCTCCATTTGGTAAAACCGTTATGGAAGAACAAGGTGTTGGATTAACTTTAAAAGAATTTACAGAAAGACAAGCAAAAAATGAAATTGCAGGTCATGTTGGCTTTAAAGAATCTGCTTATATGATTGCTGAAGCTCTTGGTTTAGAAGTAATTGAGTTTAAACAAGACATGAAGCCAATTGTAACTGAGTTTGATCGTAAAAGTCCTCATGGATTTGCTAAAGCAGGAGATGTTTGTGGAGTTGAAATGAGTGCTTATGCCATTTTAGACAATGGTATCAAAATTAAGCTTTATCACCCTCAACAAATCGAACCTGAAATGGCTGGAGTTAGCACTGGAGATTACATAAAAATTTTGGGAAAACCAGAAATTAACTTAAGCAATTCTCCGGAAGTTGAAGGTGGAATCGGAACTATTGCAATTTGTGTCAATATGATTCCTCATGTTATAAATGCAAAACCTGGTTTGGTAACGATGATTGACCTTCCAGTACCTCGTAGTATTATGGGAGACGTAAGAAACTTGATTAGAAGGGACTGATTTACTTGATAAAAAAAGGTAGTTGGGTACAAATCAAGAAAATTATCCTTAATCCCGAACAAAGAGCTAATAATTTGCCAGAAGCGACCAAAAAGGTTCCGCTTCTTCTTTGGGTTAAGGGGACTTTATTAACTGATGGTGAAATCGGTAATTTAGTTGAGATAAAAACTGTGACAGGTAGAGTCGAAACTGGTGAGCTAATCGAAGTCAATCCGAGTTATTTACATAACTACGGAAAATATATGCCTGAGATTCAAGAGATTGATAGAATTGTTAAATCAACTCTTTTTGGAGATGATTACTATGAATAACTCTTATGAAAGTGTAATGGCACGTAAGAACGAAATCATGCGTAAATCAGTTGGTATTGATTTCAGCACTTATGAAAAAGGCTATTTAAGTTTTGATTATGAAGGACTTTTAAGTGAGGGTGGCTTCACTCTAGAAACAATCAAAGCGATTCAAAAAGATAATGGCGTTGGTAACACTCCTTTGAAAGAATGTAAGAATATTACTAATTTAGTTAGAAAAGTTGCTAAACCTGGATTTGGAGCAAGAATCTTTATTAAAGATGAAGCTTTAAATGACTCTGGTAGCTTTAAAGCAAGAAGAGCTAGTATTTCTTGCTACCAAGCAAAAAAGATGGGATTTAAAGGCGTTATTGCCGCTACAAGCGGTAATTATGGTGCTGCAGTAGCTTCTCAAGCAGCTAAATACGGATTAAAGTGTATTATTGTTCAAGAGTGCTATGACTCCAATGGTGTTGGACAGCCAGAGATTATTGAAAAAGCTAGAGCTTGTGAAGCTTATGGTGCAGAGGTTGTTCAATTAAGTGTTGGTCCTGAGTTATTTTATAAGTTTTTATTATTACTGGAAGAAACTGGTTATTTCAATGCTTCACTATATACTCCATATGGAATTATGGGAATTGAATCCTTAGGTCAAGAATTGATTGAAGACTGCTTAAGATTGACTGGTAAGACTCCTGATGTTGTTGTGTGCACTAATGCAGGTGGAGGAAACTTAACCGGTACAGCTAGAGGAATAAAAAAGACAACTGAAGCAAATGTTGAGATAGTAGGTGCCAGTGTTAATCTTTATGGTTTACATATGGCTGATGATAATGACTTCAATAAAAAGTCTTTTACAACTGGTCATACCGGATTTGGATTACCATTTATTATGAATCCGGACCGAAGTGATGTTCCTAGATCAGCAGCTAGACCTTTAAGATATATTGACAGATATGTGACAGTTACTCAGGGTGAAGTTTTCTTTATGACTGAAGCTTTGTCGGTATTAGAAGGAATTGAAAGAGGTCCAGCTGGAAACACATCTTTAGCAGCTGCTTTTTCAATCGCAAAAGAGATGAAAGAAGACCAAATAATCATCGTTCAAGAGACAGAATACACATCGGCAGGAAAACATCATCAAGCGCAATTAGCTTTCGCTAGAGATAACGGCATATGTATTTATTTTGGCGATCCATTGGATGAAATACCTGGTAAATCAATTGTTCTTCCTAAATCAGTTGATTTGATAAAAGCCGTAGATCTTGATTTAGATATAATAAGAAAGAAATTTTTACAAAGTCAGTTTTATAAATCAAAAATACTTTCAAAATATGACGTTGAATTTTTGAGTTTAGAAACAAATACTTCAATTGATTATGTCATTAATGAAAGTAAAAAATATAATATCGAAGTGGAGGATTAAGCATGAATACAAAAAAGGTTCGCGAAGATGATTACTTAAAAAGAAGAGAGCATTTAAAAGATTTATCTGATCAAGAATTGAAGGAACGCTTTTGGCAATTAGCTGATGAAGCAGTAAAACCTTTAGTTGATTTAGCGTATAAAAACACTTCTCCAGCTATTGAAAGAAGTGTTTTGCTTAGAATGGGATTTTCTAGTATTGAAGCTAAAGATTTAGTTGAGAAGGTTATTAATCACGGTTTGATTGCTAAAGGTGCAGGTCACGTTGTTTATCGCTTATCTAAGCTTGAAAATTTAAGTATTAGAGAAGCGGGATTAATGCTTTTAAATGATAAAGGTTTTGAAAAAGTCAAGAAAAGTTTTGAGGTGACTAAGCATGAATAAGAATCAAAAATTAGATGTCTTAGAAATCTTAAAAGATTTAGATAAATATGAACCAAGACGTAGAGGTTGGACTTGGAGAGAACCAGTTAAAGATTTAGAAATGGCTGGTAATTTCTATAAGGATGCATCAAAACCTTTAAAGAACTCAACTCCACTTCCGGCGGCTAAGTATTTTGGCAATATTGACCCGCAGCCAGTTCAAGTAATTACTTCTGAAATTGCTAGTGGTAGATTTGAAGACGATATTAGAAGAATGAGAATGGCTGCTTGGCATGGCGCTGACCATTTAATGGTTATTAGAACAGCTGGTCAGTCACATTTTGATGGACTGATTGAAGGAACACCACAAGGTGTTGGTGGAGTACCAATCACTAGAAAACAAGTAAGAGCCCAAAGAAAAGCTTTAGACATCATCGAAGATGAAGTTGGTAGACCAATTAACTACCATTCATATGTCAGTGGTGTTGCTGGACCTGACATTGCGGTAATGTTCGCTGAAGAAGGTGTAAACGGAGCTCACCAAGACCCACAATACAATGTTTTATATCGAAATATTAATATGGTTAGATCTTTTGTGGATGCAGCTGAAAGTAAGAAAATTATGGCTTGGGCTGATATTTTACAAATCGACGGGGCTCACAACGCTAATGCAACTGCAATGGTTGCTTGGAAAGTGATGCCAGAACTTATGGTTCAACATGCAATTAATAGTTTATTCTCAGAAAAAGTAGGAATAAAAAAGGATAATATCGCATTATCTACTGTTCCACCTACTGCTGCTCCTGCTCCTGACTTAAAAATCAATTTGCCTTATGCAAAGGCTTTAAGAGATTTCTTTAGTGATTATAAGATGAGAGCCCAAATGAATACTAAGTATATGGAATCATCAACTAGAGAAGCTACAGTAACTCATGTTTTAAATATGATGATTTCAAAATTAACATCCGCTGATATTCAATCGACTATTACTCCTGATGAAGGAAGAAACGTACCATGGCATATGTATAATGTTGAAGCTTGCGATACAGCTAAACAAGCACTTATTGGTATGGACGGTTTACTTGAGATGGTTGAACTTAAAGAAGAGGGATATTTACCAGAAAAGGTAAGAGAACTTAAAGAAAGAGCAATTCTTTTCTTTGAAGAATTATTATCTTCCGGCGGTTATTTCCAAGCAGTTGAAGATGGATTCTTTATTGATTCAGGAATTTATCCTGAAAGAAATTATGATGGAATTTCAAGAAAAATTAATGGTGGAATCGGTGCTAATACCGTTTATGAAAGAGATGAAGATTATTTCGCTCCTGTTACTGCTCACTTCGGTTACAACAATATTGAACAATATGGTTTAAATCAAGATGAATCTCCATCTAAGTTAATCAATGGATCAACATTCGAAGACAGATCTAAAATCCAATATATTGATGAGTTAGATCAAGAAGATAATGTTAATGTTAGATTAGAAAGTACAAAGAAATACTTAAACTCAAATATTATCAAACCTGAAGTTGAATGGGCTGGCGACGGTGTTTTAGTTGTGGATGTTACACTTCCAACTTCTATTAGGTATGCAGAAGCTGCAGCACTAGAAATTGCTAAGCATATGAACCTTTTAGATGCTGAAGTAATTCATAGAGAGGTTCTTCAAGATGCTGAAGCAACAAGAATACAAGTAAAAGGAAGATTGGATATCGAGATAGACTTAACTAAATTAACTTTACCAAAAGAACCTGATTTATTGAGCGATGCAGAAATTCGTGAATTCATCGCAGAAAATCCAATGACAATTATTGCCGGTACTGTTGGTGAAGATGAACATTCAGTTGGTTTAAGAGAAATCATCGACATTAAGCATGGCGGTATTGAAAAATACGGAATCAACTGCATTTATTTAGGAACTTCAGTTCCGATTACAAAATTAGTTGATGCCGCTATTGAAGCAAATGCAGATGCAATTTTAATGTCAACAATCATTTCTCATGATGATGTTCATTACAAAAATATGAAAAAGACTCATGAATACGCTGTCGAAAAAGGCGTAAGAGATAAACTGATTATTATTGCTGGTGGTACGCAAGTAACACCGGAAATAGCTGAGAAAAATGGTGTAGATGGTGGATTTGGTCGCGGAACTAAAGGTCATCATGTTGCTTCATTCTTGGTAAAGAAAAGGATCGAATTGAATGATAATTGATGCATTGGTCGCTGAGATTGGTTCAACAACTACAATTGTAAATGCTTTTGACAAACTAGATTCAAATAATCCAGTTTTTTTAGGAAGCGGATTCGCACCAACATCAATTGATAAAGGTGACGTTACAATTGGTTTTAACCAGGCAAAAGCAAATTTAATGCAAAATTTAAATGTCAGTGAACTACTCGCAAAGGAAACCTTTGCGAGTTCTAGTGCTGCTGGTGGTTTAAAGATGAGCGTTCACGGTCTAGTTTATGATATGACGGTTAAAGCTGCTAAAGAAGCCGCTCTTGGAGCTGGTGCTAATTTAAAGATTATTACTTCAGGCATTCTAGATGAATATCAACTTGAAGAGCTAAAATCTTCTAATTTGAACATTATTATGGTCTCTGGCGGTGTTGATTACGGCGAAAGAAAAACTGCTTTAGAGAACGCTAAAAGAATAGCTGAGTTAAAACTCAATATTCCGGTAATTTATGCTGGAAATATTCAAAATCAAAATATGGTCAAGAGATTCTTTGCTGAAAATAATCAAGACCAATATTTATACATCAGTAACAATGTGTATCCAAAGATTGATGTGCTAGAGGTCGAAAACACAAGGAAAATCATCCAAGATGTCTTTGAAAAGCATATAATTCAAGCACCTGGGATGGAGCACATCAAAGAGATAATTAATGAAGCAATAATACCAACACCAGGTGCAGTTATGGAAGCTTCTAAATTACTTCAAGCAGCCATAGGCGATTTAATTACTGTCGATGTTGGTGGTGCTACTACTGATATTCATTCCGTGACCGAAGGAAAAGAAGAGATCAATAAAATTTTAATCGCTCCTGAGCCTTTTGCGAAAAGAACTGTCGAAGGTGACCTAGGAGTTTTTGTTAATAAAGACAATGTAGTATCAATAATTGGTATTGAAAATCTTCAAAGAGAACTTAAACTTTCGGAAGTCGAGTTAAGGGAACTCTTGGAGAACTATCAACCTATTCCTAATGCTTCCCAAATTCCTTTAACAGAAAAATTAACTGAAGTTGCTTTTGACTTAGCGCTAAAAAGACATGCTGGCAAACTTATTTACATGTTCAACAGTTCTGGTAAGGTTGCTTACGCTGAAGGGAAAGACTTAAGTAATGTTTTATTTATAGTAGCTACCGGTGGGGCATTGACAAGACTAACTAAACGAGTTGAGATCATCAAAAACGTCTTAGGCAGACAAACTGACCTAACCCTTGCACCTTCAAAAAAGACAAAAATTATTATCGACAATGATTACATTATGGCATCATTAGGTGTGTTATCAAAAAAACATCCTGAAGCTGCATTAAAATTGTTGATGAAGAGTTTGGAGATTTAGCATTATGTATCCAAGAGTAAAAATTGATTTAAAAAAGCTAAAAGAAAATTGTCTAAAGATGATAGAATACTCAAAACAAAACGGCATTGAAATATTAATGCCGGTAGTTAAGGTTGTAGCTGGAGATAAATTGGTTGCTAATGTGTTTAAAGAATGCGGTTTTCAATATATTGGTGATTCAAGATTAAAAAACTTACAAATTTACCAAGATTTACCATTAAAAAAGCTGCTTGTTAGGATTCCTAGCCTATCAGAAGTATCTAATGTAATAAGGTACTCTGACATCGCGTTAAACAGTGAAATTGAAACTGTAATAGCTCTAGATTTAGAGGCAAAAAGGCAAAATAAAAAATACGAAATTATTTTTATGTTTGACCTTGGAGACCTGAGAGAGGGAGTTTTTTACAAAGATGATTACTTAAGAGATATCGAAAAGATTCTTTCTTTAGAAAATATTGTTTTAAAAGGTATAGGAACCAACTTAACTTGTTATGGAGGATTAGTTCCAAGTAAAATTATTCTTAATCGTTTAGTAGAAATCAAATCCAAGATTGAAAAAACCTTTAAGATTACCTTAGATATTATTTCTGGGGGTAATTCTTCTTCAGTATATCTTTATGATAAGCAAGAAATTCCTAGTGAAGTTAATTCTTTAAGAATTGGTGAAGCGATATTCTTCGGAAAAGAAACATCGTATTCAACTGATATCGAAGGATTCAATTATGATGTCTTTACCTTAGAGGCTGAGATTATTGAATGCAAATTAAAACCTTCATATCCTGATGGGGAGATGTCAATCAACTCTTTCGGGGAAAAAGTTGTAATTGAAGATAAAGGTATTATGAAAAGAGCCATTTTAGCAATTGGCAAACAAGACGTTATATTAGGTAACATAAAGCCGATTGACAAGAGAATTTCTGTAATTGGTGGAAGTAGCGATCACTTAATAATGGACATCACAAATACCGACTATAAACTCGGTGATATAATTGAATTTAATGTTAATTATCCAGGTCTTCTTCATTTAATGAATTCACCATATGTAGAAAGAATTTACAAATAAAAAAAGCCGTTAGGCTTTAAATTATTTTTTATTTCTTATATAGCTTACCGTGGTTTCTTTCTTAACTTCAAATTCTTTCATCTTTTCGAAGAATTGAAGGATCCTAGTGTTATCTCCATAGTTACGTGGATGGAACCCTGGAAATTTCTTCTGTAAGAGTTGAGCAATAAGACTCCAATAAGCCCAGCCGTCATCTTCTATGTTTGCATTGATGATATTAGTAAGTTCTTGTTTAATTCTTCTTAAAGGAGTAATTGAACTTACAGGTTTGGTTTTTGTTTTAGCGGTTTGAGTCTTTTGATCTTTAACATCAATTTCTACTACTTCTTCTTTAGGAGCTTCCTTAAGCATCTTATCTAGATATGCAAAAGTCTCGCATGAGTTAACTAGAGAAATTGGCGTTTTAGATTCACCCATTCCAAAGACAAACATGTTGTCTTCTCTTAGTCTCGTTACCAATTTTGTAAAGTCACTATCGCTAGAAACGATACAAAAAGAGTTAACTTTTTCAGAATATAAAATATCCATAGCATCAATAATAAGAGTAAAATCAGAAGAGTTTTTTCCAACAGTATATGCATATTGTTGGACAGGAGTTAAACCAAACTCACTGATTTTCGTTTTCCAAGGGTTTAACTGTGGTGTAGTCCAATCTCCATAAACCCTTCGATAATTGATAGTACCGTATTTATTTGCTTCATCAATGATGATTTCTATGTAATTAGAACTGATATTTTCTGCGTCAATAAGTAACGCAATACTTTTATTTTTTATTTCCATATGAACACCTCTTACAAATCATTATAACAAATATTTGTCAAATAAGACAATTAATAAATAAAATCGCAAAAAAAAGGAGAGTAAAATGACTAAAAACAATGTACTAAACGTTTGGCTTGAGGAATTGAATAACCATCTAGAGCCAGAAAAGATTATTTTTTGGACAGGTGAGAAAAAGCAATATGACGATTTAGCTGATGAAATGGTTAAAAGCGGTAAAGCTATCCGTCTTAATCCAACCAAGCGTCCAAGATCTTTGCTTTTCAGATCAGATCCATCAGATGTTGCTAGAGTAGAAAAAAGAACTTTTATTTCAACTTCTGACCAAGCGACAGCTGGACCTACCAATAACTGGATTAGTAAAGATGAATTAATGCCTTTGATGTGGGACCTTTATAAAGGTTCTATGAAAGGTCGAATCATGTATGTAATACCTTTTTCAATGGGACCTATTGGCTTAGATATGTCTAGACTTGGAGTTGAAGTCACTGACAGTCCATATGTAGCCTTAAATATGCATATCATGACAAGAACTGGCAACAAAGTATTAGAAATGATTGAAAATGGTAAAGAATTCGTCAAATGTTTACATTCAGTTGGCTATCCATTAAATCCTGGTGAAGAAGATCCTGAATGGCCATGTGCGCCAATGGAGAAAAAATATATTACTCAATTTCCAGAAGAAAGAATGATTTGGTCTTATGGTTCTGGATATGGTGGAAATGCTTTATTAGGTAAAAAGTGTTTTGCTTTAAGAATCGCTTCTGCTATTGCTAAAGATGAAGGCTGGTTAGCCGAACATATGTTGATTCTAAAGTTAACAAGTCCAGAAAAGAAAGTTAAGTATATCACCGGAGCTTTTCCTAGTGCTTGTGGTAAAACCAATCTAGCCATGATTAATCCGACTCTTAAAAATTGGAAAGCAGAAACTTTAGGTGATGATATAGCGTGGTTAAAGATCCATGAGGATGGATATATGTACGCAATCAATCCTGAAGCCGGGTTCTTTGGTGTTACTTCAGGTACATCTTATAAAACTAATCCAACTGCAATGGAATCAATTAAAAGCGATACAATTTTTACTAATGTTGCTTTAACTGATGATGGCGATGTATGGTGGGAAGGATTATCTGAAACACCTGATCATTTAATTGATTGGCATGGCAATGAATGGTTTAAGGGTTCAGAGATGAGACCAGATCATCCAAATGCTCGTTTTACTGCACCTTTAGCAAATTGTCCTTCACTTGCAGAAGAATATGAAACGCCTGTACCAATTTCAGCAATTCTTTTTGGCGGTAGACGACCATCAACAATTCCTTTGATTCATCAAAGTTATAGTTTTGATCACGGTATCTTTATCGGATCAATTATGGGTTCAGAAATAACCGCTGCGGCAATTGATGAAAACATCGGTAAAGTTAGAAGAGATCCTTTTGCGATGTTACCTTTTATTGGTTATAATGTCTCAGACTATATCAATCATTGGAAAGAAATAGCGCTTCAAAGTAATGAAGAAAAACTACCAAAAATCTTTTTTGTTAATTGGTTTAGAAAAGATAACGGTAAATTCCTATGGCCTGGTTTCGGCGAAAACAGCAGGGTTTTGAAGTGGATTTGTGAACGCTGTGATAATGAAGAAAATTATCTATCTACTCCAATTGGTTTATTACCAGACATCGAAAAACTAGATCTTAAAAACCTAAGTATCAGTCAAGATAACTTGAACAAAGCTTTTGAAGTAAACAAGGAAGAATGGCTTGAAGAAATCGAATCGATTAGAAGATATTATTATGAGATTTATTCTGATAATGTCCCTACAGTACTTAAAGAACAATTGTCATTATTGATTCAAAGATTTTCATAAGTATAAATACAGGCAACTTCGGTTGCCTTTTTTTATTCAAATCGTTTTAAAAACATCTTGATTTAGTATATAATATAGGCGTTGATTAGAAAGAGGATTAACTAAATGAAAAGAGCCTTTATAAGTATAATAATTTTATATTTTATCCAAGGGATAATTCATAACATCGGTCATCCAGTAACTCCTGCCTTTGTTAGAAGTCTAGAAATTCCAGATCGTATGTTTGGATTTTTTTATGCGACTATGAGTTTTGGACTTATGGTTGGGGCACCGATTTGGGGAATTATAGCTGATAAAGGTAAAAAAGGATTGATTATGGCAATTGGTCTTTTAATCTACAGTATTGGTCAATTTGGATTTGGTTATAGCGGTAATATGTACTGGATGGTTTTCTTTAGATTCTTAAGTGGATTTGGAGTGGCTGCTAGTATGACACTATTTGTATCTCATATGATTGAGGTTTCAAAACCGGAAAACCGAGCTAAAAGACTTGCTTGGTTAGCTGCGGGATTAGCTTTAGGCGCTAGTTTAGGATATGGTTTAGGCGGTTTTATCAGTACTAATGAAACCATGGTATCTTTTCTAAAAACTGATGATTTAAGAATCGTGTTCTTAATTCAAGGACTGTTAAATATAGTTCATGCACTTGCAGTATTTATCTTTATTCGTGAAAGTGATGTTTTAAATAAACAAACTAAAAAACCAACAATTATTGATAGTTTTAAAAATATTAAAAAGATTAACACCAACTTACTTATTTTCTTGATTTCACTTACTTTCATTAGTATCGCTTTAACAAATCTTTCAAAATATCTCGATGTCTACTTTGATGATTTAGGCTATAGTTCAGGAGACATTGGTAACTTTGTATTGATTACCGGGATAGTATCTCTTCTTACAAGCGTGTTTATCGTTCCTTTAATAGCAAGAATTCATAAGAATTTGATAATTATGATCATCACTCAAATTGTTAGTATTGCAGTTGTTTTATACGTTTTTAGAGCTAATGATTTTATTAGAACTGTTTATACAGTATATATGATATATGTTGTAGGAAAGGCAATTTATCAGCCTTTAGAGCAGAATTTTATCGCTGATAATGCTAATGAAGGTTTTTATAGTTCCATTATGGGTGTTAGACAATCCTTCTTCTCTATTGGGATGATTGTAGGTCCTTTAATCGGTGGTTATTTATATGAAATCGAAGCTATTCAAGTCTTTAACTTTTCTGCACTAATGATATTTATCGGATTAGTTTTAATGATTATCGTTTACTTTAGAATTAGAAAAAATCGTGATTTGCAGAATTCATAGCAAATCACTTTTTTATTTGTGCACAAAGTGATAGAATATAGTTAATGAAAGAGGTGACAACATGTCAGTATATAAT
>CAZMMT010000003.1:0-28726 GCA_964567465.1 uncultured Candidatus Izemoplasmatales bacterium
TCAGTTCCATAAAAATCTTTTTTAAATACTTTTTTCATTTATTTACCCCATTTCACTACATAATTAATATATATCCAATTAAATATTATACCATATTTTTGTATTTTTTAACATAAATCAAAGAAATAGCACCCGAAATATCGGGTGCATATAACTTATCTTCTTAATCCTAATTTTTTTACCAAATTAGCATATCTTTCAAGTGAGATTGATTTTAAGTAGTTAAGTAAACTTCTACGTTTACCAACTTTCATTAAAAGGCCTCTACGTGAATGATGATCATGTCTATGAACCTTAAGATGCTCGTTTAGAAGGTTAATTTCTTCTGTAAGTAACGCAACTTGAATTTCTGGAGAACCCGTGTCTCCTTCTTTAGTTTGGTACTCAACTACGATTTCTTTGATTCTTTCTTTTGTTAATGCCATTGTTCATTCCTCCTTTTTTCTTAAACTTACCGTAAGTCCGAATATTTGCGTTGGAGAGTCGCAATAATCCAGATTTAGGCGCATGAAGTATTATATCATAGTAATAGTTATTTATCAAGAATTTTTTATCAGATATTCAGGTCCGATAAGTTCTTTTAAGCCCTTGATAATCTGATACATCGAATATGTGTCTTGACGGCAGTATTCGTGCAAATCATTTTTTAATTTAAGTGTTTCTGCTTTCGTTGTTTCTTGAAGTTTTTCGAAAGTTTCATAGGCTTTGACACCGTCTTTAATAACTAAATTTTCGTAGGCGTCTTTAACAAAAATTTTAATTACTTTTTTAAGGGAATACGAACCACCTAAATCAGGATGATAAAGATTGTAAGATTCTAAATCGCTGTTATCAAATCCTAATTCAGAATAGAAAGGTTTATTAATTTTAACGATATCTAATAAATCAAATAGTCTTTTGATGATTTTATCGATTTGTTTTTTATATTCTGGAAAAACCTTTTTAAATTCTTCAAGTCTTGTCTTCTCAAAAGTTTTATTGTAGACGACGATTGAGGAATCACCCTTACCTAAGACTTCAAGTAATGACTTAAGCAAAACTTCTCTTTCATCCTTATTGGGATTAGCGATAAAGTCAAAATGGTTTTTTTCAATTGAAGTTAGGTCATTTTCTTCTTTCTCGATATGAAGAGAGTATTGAAATACCGATTGAGTGTATGGAGTTTCACCCTTAAATCTAGGGATTGGCAAAGGTAAAGCTTCAAAATCAAGATAATAGATTGGATATTTTAACTGTTTTAGTCCAGCTTTGATTTTGTCATTATGAAAATAGATTGTTTGATTATCAACGCAATATCGTTGCATTAAATGATTTTGGTCTTTGAGCCAAGATATAGGAATATCCTGCATAGATACATAGCCTTCATTTAACAAATCATAAGTATCGTGATGAAGGTTACCCTCTCCTCTTGGTTCAGTAAAACCATAATGAGAATTAAAATAATCTAGTATGGAAGTGTTTTGTGGCAAGTGGGAATAACAGAAATTTACAAACTTACATTCGCCTGGTTTGCCAAAATTACAGGCCTTTTTTACTAATTGACAAGGTGTGAAATCATTTAATTCTAAATGATTAATCATTCTAAAAAGGGCGATTTCAACCATTTCATCGAGATCTTTAAAGTTAGAAAAATCAAAGACGTGATAGAGCTTGTCTGTATAAGATATCCCATCAAATTTATAGTCGGTGTTTAATAATACAAAATATAATTTCAAATTCTTATTAGGATATACTTTTTTTAGAATATACCTTTTTAAAGCATAACTAAAAATAATTCTTCCTAGGGGTTCAAGTTGTGAGTATAGTTTTTCCAACTTTTCTTGAAAATGTCTATTATTTAAGTTGGTTGATCTTAGTGAGTAAATTCCATTATTACTGGTAAATACACTGCATTTCTTATTATCATCTTTAAACTTAAGTTCAAGAAAGTCTTTAGAAGTCGAGGTCAATAGACAGTAAACTTCGGAATCATCAATGATGAAGTCATAGTTTTCCGATAGTGTGATTTCATGTTCAAACACATAAGTTAAGTTTATTGCTTTACGGATCTCTTTATTTGGGTGATATAAGTGACTTAAAAATATATCACGAAAAAGTGAGTTTTCTTGAGAAAAATCACTATTTAAATAAAACGCGGTATAAGGATCGTTTAAAGCCGCAAATCGACGACAGCGATTATAATTTAAGATGGCGCTGGCATTAACTAACATATGTTCTCCTAATTAAAGTGAATTGATGATGGCAATGAACTCTCTTTGCATAATATTGGCTCCCATATGAAAACTGGAGTCGTGAGTATCTAAAAGGTTTAGAGCTTCATCAACTGTAAACCATTCTTCTTCAATTTGAAGTGAAACTTCTTCTTCGGTAAATTTAACACTGTTTCTATTATCGTTAACAACATCAACAATAAAAAAGTGTGATTCCCAACTTGCTTCAGGAAAGAATTCTTTAATTACTACTGTTTTCTTTACTATCTTACCTAGTAGGCCAGTTTCTTCTTCTAGTTCACGAATACAGGCTACTTCTGGGGTTTCGTTGTTTTCGATTCTACCGCCTGGTAACATGTATAGGTCATATTTTTTAGCGTGGAGTAAAAGAATTTTTCCTTCACGCAAAACAATGGCACGAGAAGCAAAGTGCCAGTTATTTGATATATCTTGTTTATTTAAATTATCAGCGTAAACTTCGATTAACATTAATTTCTCCTATTACTCTTTTGACTGGTTTAGCAAAAAAATCTACAAAGAAGCCAATCGTTAAAAGAGCGATGAATGTATTTGGTCCGAGGAAGAAGAAAAATTCTTGGTGACCAAATAAAAACCCTACGATAATGGCTACTAAAAAGGCAAGAGCTTCGCCGATTAGTTTCCCTTTACCAAAGCTTATTTTAAACTTTCTTGAGATGGCTAAACAGAACTGATCAAGTGCTGGTAGCGGAAAGTTGCAGAGGATTATCATATTAAGTCCAATTGCAACTAGAATAAGGGCTGAAAAGACATATAATAGATTGATTATTAATCCCAAACTTTGAACATTAGGTACAAACAGTAAGAATAAATCAATCACTGAACCGATATAAAAACTGATTAAAATTGGGAAAAGCATTAATAGATCCGGTTTTTTCTTTTCAATCAAATAGGCTAAACTAATTAAGATTAAAGCCATAATCGGTGTTATATATTTATAATCTAAAGGAATTCCTTCATAGAAATTACGGTTTAGTGCGTCCCAAGAACCCATTCCGAGATTCGTGTTTTGAAATAATGAAACACTGATTCCTAAGATAGTTAAACCTAGTAAGTAGACCAGTGGTCTTTTATATTTTGTCATATTTCCTCAATTGTTTAAGCAAACAGGAAAAAGCTGTCAAGAATGACAGCTTAATCAAGTAGAGCAATTTTTATAACATCATCAATGCTTTTAGCGAAATGAATCTTAAGAACGTCTTGAACTTCTTTTGGAATATCTTCGACATCTTTTTCATTGCCTTCAGGAATGATGATTTCTTTAAGCCCGGTTCTAGAAGCAGCAATTGCTTTTTCCTTTAACCCTCCGATTGGTAAAACGCGTCCGTTAAGAGTGATTTCACCGGTCATGCCAATAAAACGGTTGACTTTACGATTAGTTAATACTGAAATTAGAGCAGTTGCGATTGTAACGCCAGCTGAAGGTCCGTCTTTAGGGATTGCGCCTTCAGGGACATGGATATGGAAATCATTCTTTTCAAGTAAATCATGAGCGATTTTTAGTTTGTCCGCATTGCTTTTCACATAAGAAAGTGCAGTCATTGCGGATTCTTTCATCACATCACCTAAATTACCAGTTAGAACCAGTGAATTCTTGCCTTCATAGTAAGTAGCTTCAACTTCTAACGTGTCTCCACCTGCCATGGTATAAGCTAAACCAGTAACTACGCCAATCATGTCATTTTTCAAGACTTGATTGTTTTTGAAAAGCGGTTTTCCAAGGTATTTGTTTAGATTGTCTTGTTTTATCGTAATGTTATCTAAATTTTTCGTTAAGATTTGTTTGATTGATTTTCTGACAATTGAACCAATCAATCTTTCAAGTTGTCTAACTCCAGCTTCACGAGTGTAGTCACGAATAATTGTTTTGATAACAGCATCAGTAATTTGCAATTTTTTTGTATCTAATCCATGATTCTTTATTTGTTTATCTACTAAGAATTGCTTTGCAATATAGAACTTTTCGATTTCAGTATAAGAACTGAGTTCAATAACTTCCATTCTGTCTCTTAAAGGAGCAGGAATGTTTTGTAGGTAGTTTGCGGTTGTGATGAATAAAACTTGACTTAAGTCATAGTCTTCTTCGACATAGTGGTCACTGAAGAATTGATTTTGTTCAGGATCTAGAACTTCTAGAAGCGCTGAAGATGGGTCATTTCTATCATTCATAACCAGTTTGTCAATCTCATCGATTAAGAATACTGGATTGACGACTTTAGCCTTAATCATTCCGTTAATAATTCTACCAGGTAAAGCTCCTACATAAGTTCTTCTGTGGCCTCTAATCTCTGCTTCATCATGAACGCCACCTAAACTGGTTTTAACAAACTCACGGTTTAAAGCTTTTGCGATTGATTTAGCTAGTGAAGTTTTACCAACTCCTGGAGGACCAGATAAACAAAGAATTGTTTGCGGGTTCTTTCCTGTTAACATTTTAACTGCTAGATATTCAATTATTCTTTCTTTGACTTTTTCAAGCCCAAAGTGAGAGTCTTCTAATTTTTGAATTGCGACATTGATATCTTTTTCATCTTCTGTTGTCTTAGCCCATGGAACGGAAATTAATGTTTCTAGATAAGTTCTCACAACATTTGATTCCGATGAATTTGGTGAAAGATATTCATAGCGTTTTAATTCTTTAAGCGCTTTATCTTTAACCTTTGGTGGCATATCAGAAGCTTCGATTTGTTCAAGGAATTTTTGAGCGTCACTTTGTTTTGAGTCGCCTAATTCTTCTTGAATAGCTCGCATTTTTTCTCTTAAGTAATATTCTTTTTGATTTTGGTCAGTTGATTTTCTGACGCTTTCATTGATTTGGTTTTCAATTGACTGTAATGTTTTTTCTTTTTCAATGTCTTCCAAAAGATATTTTAATCTTTTGTTGATTGACATTTCTTTCAGATATTTTATTCTTTCATTCTCAGGAATTCTTAACTCAGAAGCAACCAAGTCTGATAATAATTCTGATGTAATGCCTTTATTAAGTGATTCTAGTACTTTTTTAGAGTCTCTGAAGATGAACTTAGCATTTTCAACGATTTCTTTTGAAAGCATCTTTAATAGTACTTGTTCTTCATCTAGATCATCTTGTTCAAGTAACACTGATGTAAAGTCAATTAAATAGAATGGTTCTTTAGCGATTAAATCATTAAGCCTTACTCTTGTGACCGGTTCAAACTTAATTTTATAATTACCATTAGGTAATTTTATTTTAACGCTAATTCTAGCCAAAATTCCTATTTCAATAAGATCGGAGAATTCAGGTTCTTCGATTAATGGATTTTCTTGAAAGACAAGTAAGACATGCCCGTCGCGATTAGCTTCTGCTTCAGCTATGGCATTTTTTGAGAAATCTCGACCGATTTCAACTCTAATGTCAGATGCTGGAAGGAAGATAACTCCTCTAACCGCAATCACTGGTAAATGATCAGAAAATATCTTTTTTGGGTTATACATAAACTCACCTCATTTTTATTCGTTTATCATTTATTATTTTACCACAGATAATAAAAAACACCTAATATTTTACAATCGTTTTTTTGATAAAATCTTAGGAGTTTTTATAATTTTTTAAGTGTTTTTTTGTTTTTATTTATTTGCGCTTTCGACGATTAAGTCTAAAGCTTTTGCATAAGCGATTTCGGAAATGATAGCTGATTCAGGAATAGCTTGTTTAGCTTGTTCTAAAGAAACGTTTTGAGACTTGTATTGTTCAACGATTTCAGCGTATTTAGCTTCGATTTCTTCTTTTGAAGCTGATAAACCTTCAGCTTTAGCAATTTCGTTAATAACGAATTGTTCAGATAAAGTTTTCTTCGCTTGTGTTTCTAATTCAGTCTTGTATTCTTCTTCAGTTTTTCCCATGTATTGAAGATACATTGAAAAATCTAAACCATATTGTTTGATTTGATTTTTAGTGCCTTCATCCATTCTTTGAACTTCATCTTTAATCATTTCTTCTGGTAATTCAAACTCAGCGTTTTCTGTTGCTTTTGTGACAACTGATTGACGTAGATAATCTTGATTTTGTCTTTCTTTACTAGATTTAAGTTCGTTTTTGATGTGGTCTTTATAAGCGTCTACTGTTTCAACGCCTTCAAGGTTTAATTCTTTAACGAATTCTTCATCTAATGCTGGAACGACTCTTTGTTTGATTTCATGAATTTTTACCGCAAATACAGCTTCTTTGCCAGCAAGAGTTTTTTCTTGGTAGTCTTCTGGGAAAGTAACAGTTACGTCTTTTTCTTCTTCAGACTTCATACCGATCATTTGATCTTCAAATCCAGGAATGAAACTTCCAGAACCGATTACTAATTCATAGTTTTCAGCAGTTCCACCAGGGAATTTTTCGCCGTCAACTGAACCACTGAAATCAAATACTGCTGTATCTCCTGATTCAATAACGCCTTCTTCTTTAATTACCATTTCTGCGTTTTGATCAAGTTTTCTATTAATTTCACCTTCAACTTCAGCGTCACTAACGTCTGTAGGTAAAAGTTCAACTTTTAAGTTTTTGTATTCTCCTAATTTTATTTCTGGTCTAACAGCTACAGTTACTTTATAAGAGAAGTCTTCGCCTCTTTTAACGTTGTTAATATCTAAATCGATGTGTGGTTGAGCCACTACGTCGATGTTGTTATCCATAACTGTGTTGTAGTATGTTTCTTGTAATACGTGTTGAATTGCTTCTTCAAATAAAGATTCAACACCGAATTTTGATTCAAAAACATTTCTTGGTGCTTTGCCTTTTCTAAAGCCTTTTATAGTTACTTTTTCATTTTCAACAGCAAATGCATGATCTAAACCATGTTCAAATTGCTCCTTTGTTACTTGCACTTCAAAATGTACTCTTGAACCGCTTAATTTATCAATTATCATAATAATTCCTCCAAATCTTTTCGCTTTTACAATTATAACAAATTAGTACTAATAAATCAATCTTTTTACCTATTAAAAAATTTTGCCGAAAAGCCCTTTAAATCTGGATGGAATTTTCTTCATCGATTCAATCAAAACTCTTGGTAAAAGAATTACAGCTTCACCAAAAGCTAGTTTTCTGACTTCATTCTTTTTTAAACCTTTAATGTTCATAAATAAATAGTTTCTCGCAATAATTCCAACTCTTAAACTAAGCAAAGCGTTTCCTACACCTTGAGCAAAGGAGCCGGTAACTGTTTTAAGTAAAGGTATCTCTGCTAAAGCATTGATACCAGTTGATGGGAAAAGTTCGGAGAAGTTCATATCTTCTAATGATTCAGCGATTATCGCGGTGGATAAAACATTAACTGAAAGTTTTCCTAATGAGTAATAACTTGGTCTAAAACCGCATTTTAATACAAGATTTTTAATTAGTTTTAAATTAATAGTTATAACGGCGATTGCATCAAGCTTACCGTTTTGAGAGATAGCTGTTGAGATATACACAGTTTCTGCATGGGAAACAATCATTTTGTTTAATTCTTTCTTAATTGTTTCATCAAAAACTGTAGATAATGTTTTCTTTAGTTCTAAAACATCACCCATTGAGTCGGTTAATTTTTGTTTCTCTTCATCGGATAAGATATCTTCTTCCATTAGGTTTTTAGCGACTTTTTTATACATTGAGTAATTTTTTCTAGCATTTTCTTCTTCACTAAAAAGTTCATCTAAAGAAAAACTCGGAGCAAAGATAATCATAAATAACGGTCTAATGAATAAGATTGTAAATAAAATTATCGAAACACCATAAAAAGCATATTCCACATAAGGGTGAACTCCTCTTAATTTTTCTCCTAAATCTAAGACGCTTGAAACAATAATCATGATTATAAAAAAGATAGCAGCAATACCTAAAAATATCCAAAATTTCTTACTGATTTTTTTCATGGTTAATAGGTCCTTTCTTTAATTAAGTCTAAGACTTGAATTCGGTCCTGTTCGATTTGCTTAATTAGATCTTCTTTATTTGTGAAGTATAGTTCTTCACGTAAGTATTTTAGAAATTTAATGCCGATAACTTTATCATAGAGATCATCGTCAAAATCAAAAATGTAGGATTCTAAGGTGATTCTATTATCAGGAAATGTAGGTTTTTTGCCGACATTAGTCATTCCGTAATACTCTTTATCATCAATTATTACTTTCGTGAAGTAAACTCCTAGTTTTGGCAATAGATAATTAGTGAAGTCGATGTTGGCCGTTGGAAAACCTAAAAGTTTTCCGATTTTATTACCATGGATGACTTTCCCAGTAATTGTATATTCTCTGCCTAAAAGAAAGTTTGCTTCCGCTAAATCCCCACTATCAAGGTCTTCTCTAATTCTTGTGGAACCAACTTTAACTCCGTGATAAGTGATTTCTTTGATGACAATTGTTTCAAAGTAAGGTGATTTTTGTAAGGTATCAACCTTGCCTTTGCTTAAATAACCAAAAGTAAAGTCTTCACCGGCAATGCATACTTTGACGTTTTTCAAGAATTGTTCGATGAAGCCTTCAGGAGTGTACTTAATTAAGTCATAAGAAACTTTCATTACATAAAGGATATCGACGTCCAAGCTTTTTAGGATTTCCGCTTTGTCTTCGACTGACGTTAAAAAGTAAAAAGGCTTTTTTTGCATAAAAAGCTTGATACTTTGGTCAAAGGTTAAAACTGCTAATTTGTAGTTTCTTTCTTTTTTGATAATTTGACCTTTTTTTATTAACGCTTGATGGGCTTTGTGCAGTCCATCAAAGAAACCTAAACAAAGAATTAAATTATCTTCTTCAATTGTGTCATTATAATCTAAATATTTAACTTTTAGCACCATTTCACCGACATTCTCATTTGCATTTTTTGTTCATCATAATAATAAATTGCTAATGGTTCATTATCGTCAGAAAAGATTATTGTATCAGTCTTTTCTTCAAAAAGTTCTATGGGTAAGAATCTTCCATTATCGATATCTCTTTTGATTAACTCGCCGACTTTTATCCTTGGCAAATCTAAGTAATCAAAAGGATCTTTTAGTTCAACATTTCCTGTTCTTAAGTCTTCTATTGAGTAACATTCTTCTAGTAAAACATTATTTACTTTTGTCCTTTTTAATTCTTTTAAACTGCCAAAGTTATCTAATTTCTCACCTAAATCTCTAGCGATTGATCGAATATATGTTCCTTTAGTTACTTCAATATCGGCCGTTACTTCAATGGTTTTATCAATACGGTTAATTTCAATATTACTGATACTAAGGACTTCAACTTCTTTTGGATCGATATCGTAGATTTTAATGTCTCTTCTAGCGAGTTCATAGAGTTTTTTCCCATGATATTTAACTGCAGAAAAGTCTGGTGGAATTTGCAAGCTTTTACCGATGAAACTATTAATTGCTTCTAGAAGCATTTCATCAGTGATATAACTTGTGTCTTTTTCACCAATTATTTTCCCCGTAACATCATCGCTATCAAAGGCCTTGCCAATAAGAAAATTACATTGATAGGTTTTATGATCATTGGTAAAGTATTTAACTAGTTTAGTTGCTCTACCAACTGCCAATACTAAAACACCGGTAGCGTTAGGGTCTAATGTCCCTGTGTGACCGATTCTTTTGGTTTTTAAAGCTCCTCTAGCGATGTTTACAACATCATGAGAAGTCATATCTTTGTCTTTGTTTATAAAGAGGATACCGTCCATTAATTACTTCCTTCCAGGATCTTCCTTATATCATCTTCAAGGATTGACCCTTCAGTCCTCGAGACTTCTTCTTCGTTTATATAATATATCAGTGTTGGAACTCCATTGATTTTTAAACTCTTAGCTCTTGAACGTTCAACATCGATATCTCTGAAGACAATATCAACTTCCGTTAGTTCATCTTTAAGTTCAATTAAACGTCTTTTTAGAGCTCGACACTTTCCGCAATAACGGGCAGTGAATATTTCAAATTTTTTCATAATTTCCTCTACTTAAATTGAATTACTGTTACTCCTAGTCCACCCTCGCCTTCGTTTCCGCGGCGGTAGCTTTTAATATGTGAATTTTCTTTAGCGTATTTTTCAACGCCTTTTTTTAACGCACCTGTCCCGATACCATGGACTATATAGGCAAATTCAAGATTGTTTAATAGACAGTTATCAACAAACTTGTCTAGTTCTTGCATCGCTTCTTCGTAGCGTTTGCCGTGTAAATCCAGTTCAACTTTAACTTCTTTTACTGGAGACGTGATTGAGGTTTTATTTTGATTAAATTCATCAATAGTTTCACGGGAATGAAACTCAATTTCATCTTTTTTAACGGTTAAGGTTAAAGCACCCATAACTATTTCAAATTGATCGTTCTTAAGTTCTTTATTAACAATTCCGTTTCTTTGATATGCTAGGACTTTAACAGTATCTCCAACTTGGATCTCTTTTTCGCTTTCTTTTTGAAAAACTCTTTTTTGGAAGAATGTATCTTTAACGTCTTTTTTTAATTTTGCTAGTTCATGTTCTTTAAAAGATGCACTTTTCTTCAGCTCATCAAGTTCTTTGATTAAGTCTTGGGCTTTTTCTAGATACATTTGGTGTTGCTTTTTTTGATCTTCTTCAAAATTACGTAAAAGATTGTTTTGTCTAATCTTTTCTTCTTTTTGGAGTTGTTCATAATTTTTCTTTTCATTTTCAAGTTGAATCTGCTTTTCTTTGATTGTAGAAAGTTCTTGATCTAGTTCAAGACTTTGTTTTTCTAGTTTTTGAATTAATTTCGCTGTATCAGTATCAAAAGACAAGGAAACATTTTCTGCGTGTTGACAGATTTCTTCATTAAGACCAAGTCTTCTTGCGATTTTAATTGCGTTTGAAGTTCCGGGAATACCGATTTTTAAACGGTATGTTGGTCTTAAAGTTTCAATATCGAATTCAACTGATGCATTAACAGTGTTATCGAGGTCGTATGCATAGGTCTTGAGTTCAGGATAATGGGTTGTAGTCATTGAGAAGAGTTTCTTTTTGCGAAGAAAATCAATAATTGATATAGCTAAAGAAGCACCTTCTTTTGGGTCGGTTCCAGAACCTATTTCGTCTAATAAAACTAAAGAATTGTCTTCAGATTTATCAAGGATATATTTAATATTTGAGATGTGTGAAGAGAATGTTGATAATGATTGTTCAATTGATTGTTCATCACCGATATCTGCGAATATATTACTAAAACAAATTGTCTCGCTGTTTTCGTTTACTGGAATCAAAAGACCCGCTTGAGCCATGACGCTTAAAAGTCCTAAGGTTTTTAAAGCAACTGTTTTACCACCGGTATTCGGCCCAGTTATGATAATGTGATTGAATTTATGAAAATTAATCGTATTACCGACAACAACATCTCTTGAAATTAAAGGATGCTTGGCGTTGATTAAGTTAATTGTATTTTTTGTGATTTCTGGTCTTGTGAAATCGTTAGCTAAAGCGTATTTTGCTTTCGCAAAAACGATATCAAGATAAGTGAAAATCTCTAAATTTGAAGCTAATTCATGCGTATACTCGCCAACTTTATATGTTAACATACGCAAAATGTTTTCAATTTCAGCTGTTTCTTCCACAAAATATCTTGATAGATCATTGTTCATGTCAAAACAACTAATCGGTTCAATGAAGACAGTTTCTCCAGATGCCGATTGGTCATGGATAATTCCTTTAAAGGAATTTTTATATTCCAATTTTACAGGAAGCACAAGTCGATTATTTCTAATTGTAATTAAAGAATCTGATAACTTATTTTGTTCACTCTTTAATAATGACTGCATCTTCGTGTTGATACGATCTTCTGTTACTCTAATCTTCTTTCTAATGTCTTGAAGTTTAGAAGTTGCGTTATCGTAGATTTCACCTTTTTTATCAATGCAGCGATCGATTTCTTGTTTTAAAGGACCCACTGAAACGATTCGTTCATAGTAATCTTTTAGGTAAACAAAGTCGAGTTCTAAAGAAACCACTTTTTTAACAAAAACTATCGTTCTTGAAATTGCTTCTTGGTGTGAAACGACTCTAATGAGTTCATCAATAGAAAGAACGGAACCAATTTCTGCTTTCCTAATTACTTCAGTTATATCTAGCACACCAGTTAAAGGAGTTTCATCATATCTTTCGATGATTCTTTTTGCTTCTTCAACTTCAAAAAGCAACCTTTTGACTTCATCGACGTTTGTAAGAGGAAATATCTCTAAAACTTGTCTTTTGCCAAGGTCGGTATGGGCATAATTTATAAGTATTTTTAAAATCTTGTCAAATTCTAACTTTTTAATCTCCGCGTACATATTCTTCTCTCTTTCGCTTCTTCTATTTTATCACATTTTATGATAAAATAAAAAGAGGAGTTGATGATGATGAACTATGTTTTTACGATAAATGATAAATATCTTGAAAAATTGGTTAATTACTACAAAAAGATTGAATCTTTTACTGATAATCCTACCCATAAATATCTTTTTAAAACTGACAATCTAACGATTACTGTTTTTAAAACCATGAAAGTCATGTTTCAAGGCGAATTGGCTAAAGATGAATATAATAAATGGGCTAAAGCTTTAGGTCTTGAGTTAGTGAATGAAGATGTTTTACCTACTGATTATAATAACCAATATTTATCTCTTAAAGTAATCGGATCTGATGAAGTTGGAACCGGTGATTTTTTTGGGCCGATTGTAGTGTGCGCTGCTTATATAAGTCCCAAAGATTATGCACTACTAGATGAATTAGATATTAAGGATTCAAAGAAAATATCCGATAAACAGATTCTTATTTTAGGTGAGAAACTAGTAAAATCAGTAAGTCATCAAGTCTTAATAACAAATAATCTAAAATATAACGAATTGCTTAATAAAGGCTTTAACATGAACAAAATCAAAGCGTATCTCCATAATCACGCAATTAAGAAGATGATTAACAAACATCCTGATTATCAAAAGATCATTTTAGATCAGTTTTGTTCTGAAGAAAATTATTTTAAATACTTAAGTTCTGAAGAGAGTGTTAAAGATATAACTTTTCTAACCGGAGCTGAAAGTATTCATAAGGCTGTAGCCGTGGGAGCGATTATTGCTAGGTATCATTTTCTCTTAGAATTTGATAAGCTAAGTAAGGAAATCGGCATTGAATTACCTAAGGGTGCAGGCCCAGGTGTAGACGCAATCGCAAAAGTTATCAAATTAAAATTCGGTGAAGATATATTTGAAAAAATCGCTAAATTAAACTTTAAAAATATTGAAAGAATTCATAATTAAAAAAAAGGAATTAAAAGTTGTTAGCTTTTAATTCTTTTATTTTCGATATAGTCTTTAAACTCTTGTGGAAGGTCTGATTCAAACTCTAGCCACTCTTTTGTTTTTGGGTGAGTAAAACCAAGTGATTTAGCGTGTAAGTATTGACCGAAATCATTGGTTTTTGCGTTACCATAAACAAAATCGTTAACCAACGGATGATTGATGTATTGCATGTGAACTCTAATTTGATGAGTTCTACCGGTTTCAAGAATACATTTGATTAGTGTTGAATCAGAAAAGGTTTCAATAACTTCAAAGTTAGTGACGGCATTTTTACCGTCTTTAGTTACTGTCATCTTTAAACGGTTAGATTTATCTCTACCGATTGGAGCGTTAATTTTACCACGTTTATTAGCGATGACACCTTCAACGATTGCTAGATATTCTCTTTTTGTTTGTTTTTCATGTAACTCTTTAGCTAAAATGTCATGAGCAGTATTGTTTTTCGCTACCATTAGAAGTCCTGAGGTATCTTTATCAATCCGGTGGATTATTCCTGGTCTTTTTTCACCATTTATATCTGACAAGGTATTGATATGATAAAGCAATCCATTGACCAAGGTATCTTGATAATGACCGGGAGCGGGATGAACAACCATTCCTGAAGGCTTATTTACTACTAAGACATCTTCATCTTCATAGATAATGTCTAAATCCATTTTAACAGGAATTACATCGGTTTCACTAAAGTCTACTTCTCCTACTTCAATGAAGTCATCCACTTTTACGTGGTAACTTGCTTTAACTAAAGTTTGATTTACTTGTACTTTGCTTTCAGAGATAATTCTTTTGATTGTTGAACGACTGAATCCATCTAGCTTTTCCGTAAGAAATTTATCGATTCTCTCAAGTTTATCTGAAGCATTTACAAGGTATTCAAAAATTGTATCTTCCATTAGGATGCCATCCTTCTTTTTTCAAGGAAAAAGAGATCGATGAAGAATAAGAAAATACCAACATTTAAAAACGTATCGGCAAAGTTAAAGATATATTGCCAAATACCTCTAAAGTCAATAAAGTCAATTACTGCATGATCAATTTGTACTGCTCTGTCAATTGCGTTGCCAATACTTCCGGCAATCAATAAAACTAAAGATAAACGAAAGATAAATAAGCGTTTGTCTTTAAAATCGCTTTTTACGAACATGTAACCGAAAATACCAGTAGCAACTGTCGCAAAGATTAAAAACACCCAGAAATACTGTGAAGCAGTACCTTCTAACCCACCGAACAATACTCCGGTATTTCTCGTGTAGGTAATATGAAAGAAGTTGTTAATCACCGGAACAGTTTCCCCGATTTCAAGGGCGGTTGAAGCCCATATTTTACTTATTTGATCAATTCCAATCAATCCAAGTAATATAATAATCCATAAAGTCATAAAATTCTCCTATACCATCCAGATTGGAATCAGGATGAGTCCAAATACTAGTCCTATAATTACAAAAAAGATATTAATAATGATTTGTTGGTAGATGAAAAGTGTCCATACATCTACTTTTGATTCTGGTCTTTTTAGTTTCAAGGCTTTTAATGTTAAACGATGAAAAATATAGTTAAACAAAAACATTACAATTATAATCAAAACAAGCCAGAAAGTCAACCAGTAAAGGTAGACGGAAACGATCTGGGCAATTGCGATTAATAAAGGAATAGCAATTATTGTTGTATAAAAGAATGCCCCTAGATAAGCGCTGGATAATTCTTTGGAAGTATATTCGTTATTAAATTCTTTAACTAATTCTTTATATTTTTTCATAATTATTCTAACCCCGCTAAGTAATCTAAAGCATCTTGGAAAGAAGCTACTGGAACTAACCAGCCTGTTGGATCAATTCCATGTTTTTCACAAGCTCTTAAGGCTTCTAAATAATTATCGTAGGTATAGGTTTCACTTAGGGAAGGAATAAAGAAAACATCGACTTTATTTAAGTAAGCTGTAATGATTTTTTGTTCAACGCCACCGATATATCCGACTGAACCATCATAATTAATAGTACCTGTGCCAGCTATTTTTAGACCCCTAGTGATGTCGTCTTCAACTAACATGTTGTAGATTGCTAGAGTTTGTAATAACCCGCCACTTGGGCCGCCAATGTTAGATGATTGTTCTTGATATTTTGGATAGATAGTATCTTTATTTACTAAGTAATAAAGTTTTAATGTAATACCAAAAAGATTTGTTTCTTCATCCTTAGTAAGAATTCGTGAATAGGTTTCACCATCAGCATTCTTAAAGAAAAATTCGTAACTTAAAGCGTTTTGTGTATTAGCACCGATTTGTGTGTGGTCATCCACTACTAGATCAGAATCACCGATTAAATAGAGGAATTCATCACCGAATTCAATATCGTCATAATAGGAAAGATAAGTTGCTTTACCAAATACCATTACTTTTTCATAATAATCTATTATAATTTCTTGATTTAAATCTTGAGCTTTTTGATAAGCTACAATAACTGCAGCATTAACGCTAGTTTCTTTATCAAGGTAACTTATCTGATTGATCTCTTCATTTGTATAATTTGCATAGGTACCTCTAATTACATTAGCGTAATTATAATCAGAAAAAGAGCTGAGCATAAACTGGAAAAAAGTCGGCCGATTGATTGAGACAATATAGGTCGATGAGATTGTTCCAGATATTTCCTTATCTTGGTTATAATCAACTGAGATAATGCTTTCTACTTCGGTTATGCCACCAGGTGTATCAACAAAATAAGCTATTGGATAAAATAGAACAAATAAGAAAAATAAGTAAGGAATAATCAAGGCTTTAATAATTGGGAGATAATGTTTAGTTAACTCTTTCATTATTTTATAATCCTTAAATTATAATTTTCAAGTTTTCTTACTTTAATATTAGCGAGATTAAAAAGTCTTGCGGAAGCGATAAAAACAGGGTCTTCAGGGTATTTATGTTCTAAGTAAATCACTTCTTTGATTCCTGATTGGATGATTAATTTAGCGCATTCGTTGCAAGGATATAGGGTAACATAAATTCTTGAACCTGCTAGATCAACAGTCGAGTTTAAAATTGCATTTGGTTCTGCATGAACCACATATGCATATTTTGACTTTAGAAAGTCATCGTTTTTATCCCAAGGAAGATCATCGTCGCTGCAGCCAATTGGAAAACCGTTGTAGCCGATTCCGACGATACGGTTTTTCTCATTGACGATGCAAGCGCCAACTTGAGAGCTATCGTCTTTTGAACGCATTGCGGAAAGACTAGCTACTCCCATAAAATATTCATCCCAACCGATATAGTCTGTTCTTTTCATAATTTACCTCCAGTATTTTTTGCTTATTTAAAAAATTCTTTATCTAATTCATCCACAAGGCTTAAATCAATGTGGCAGTATCCACATGGATTCTTGCGAAGATATTTTTGGTGATAGCTTTCTGCTGGATAAAACTCAACGGCTTTTTTTAGTTCTGTTTTAATTTCTTTAGCATAATTTGCTTTTATCTCAGAAATGTAGTTTTTGATAAATTCATGATCTTCTTCAGTAAAATAAAATATTGCCGTACGGTATTGTCTACCGATATCATTACCTTGACGGTTCAAGGTAGTAGGATCAATAATTTGGAAGAAATGATCAAGGAATCTTTTTAAACTTACTTCGGTTTCTTCATATTCGATATAAACTGCTTCTGCATGGTTCGAACCATTGCAGACTTGTTCATATGTTGGGTTAGGAAAATCTCCGTCTGTATAACCAACTTCGGTTTTCTTTACACCGGTTACTTTATCATAGTATGCTTGGACGCCCCAAAAGCATCCGCCTGCTAAAATTATTTTTTTCATTTTTCTTCTTCTCCTATTAGATTATTAATAACGTGTGCAGCTATTATTAGTCCCGCTGCTGGTGGAACATATGCATTTGAACCTAAGACTGTTTTGTCAATAACTTTTAGAGGTTGTTCTTCGGAATAAACCACGTCAATTGTTAAAGGATACCCAAGGGATTTTAACTTATATCTTAAAGTCTTAGCTAAAGGGCATACTTTAGTTTGATTAAGTTTTGCGACTTTAATCATTTCTGGTTTGCTTTTATTTGCAAATCCAGCGGAGGTTATCAGTTTTAAGTGATTATCAAGGCAAAACTTAGCAATTGCGACTTTCGCAGAAACATCGTCGATGCAGTCAATAACAAAATCAAAGGGTTTACTTAAAATACTACTAATATTATCTTCAGTAACTTTTAAGTTTAAAGCTTCTATGCTAATCATTGGATTGATATCTAGAGCTCTTTTTTTGAAGACATCCACCTTAAGTTCGCCAATAGTTGATTCTAAAGCGACTAGCTGACGGTTGATATTGGTGATATCAACAAAGTCGTAATCAACTACTGTCATCTTCATTATACCACTTCTTGCGATAGCTTCTGCCGCAAATGAACCGACGCCACCCAGCCCGAAGATAATTACTTGTTTTGATTGTAATTCAAGAAACTTATCTTGACCAATTAAATTAATTAAACGATTAAATCTCATAAATTTACTTCTTTCTATAACAAAGGCTGCAAATACGCAGCCATTATTTTTTCTTTGTGTATTTAAGGTTAAAATATTTACGGCCTAAGCGCAGTAAAATATAGACGAATAAAACTAGTAATATTACAAAGATATTAGGAATAAAAATTTGCGGACCGCCCAGATAATTATAAAGGACGATAGCACCTAATACTCCAAAGATTGAGATGGTAACTAAATAGTAGAATTCAGTAATATAGGTAGCTTTTACATGCCTTTTCATTTTGTCCCTTTTTAAAATAATAATTGTAAGGCCAGTTAGGGTTATTAAGCTTGTAATGCCTAATAAGAAAAGCAGAAATATTTTAACGTCAAATGAGTATTCAATATTGAACACATAAGTAAAAACCAAGACCAAGGGAATGAAAAGAATCATTGTTGCATAGAACAATATTGAGTTAATTTCAAACTTAGAATAGATTCTTGGTCGATTGTTTTTTATCATGGAGCATTCGCCCCAGCAACATTATTCTTTAACTTCTCTTTTCGCAAATCACTGAAGAAACGGTAAATTACTCTAATTGAAGCAGCCATTGGTGAAGCGAAAATTACCCCTAGGGCTCCAAATAAAGAACCGAAGAATAATATTGATATGATGATTACAATCGGATGAATTGATAATTGGTGTGACATGATAAGCGGTTGGAAAATATTACCTTCGAAGAACTGTAAGACAACGTTTACTACTAAAACTAGTAACGGTCCTGGTCCTGAAGTGGCGATAAAGGTATAAATTATCGGTGGTACGGCCGCTATAATCATCCCAAAATAAGGAATGATGTTAGTTACACCAACTAAGAAGCCAAAGAAAAAGTAATATTTTAAACCAATTAGTTTGTAAACAATTGTTGCTACCGCACCTAAAACAATCATTAACATCAATTGACCTCTAAGGTAAGCACCAACTGTTTGATTTAATCTTGAACCTAACTCAGCTGCGTTTTTTTCGTGTTTTGCAGGTATTATTGTTCTAATTCTTTCTGATATTACTTCATAGTCATTCAAATAGAAAATCAAAAGAATCGGTAAAAGCGCAAAAGCGGTTAAAAACGGTAGTAATAATCCGCTTAATGAGGAAATTAGACTTGGAACGAATTGATCGATTGAATCTTGAATAACATTGGTTTCATTAATATAAGCAACTATTTGATCATATAAATCACCACCGAAGATAAATTCATCACGTAAGTCATTGGTGACATAGTCAACTATAGTTGGAAAATCATCGGCGAAGAAATTCTTAATTTCATCGATAATTAGTGGTGTTAGAAAATAAAACGCCACGAAGATTAAACCAACGGTTAAGATAAAGACAATTGCTAGTGAAAATCCTCTTGGGCCAATACCCTTTTTTTCTAAAAGTTTAATTAGAGGGAAGATGATTAAAGCACTGAAATAGGCTAAAGCAACCGGAATTATCACGGCTCTTATCGCACCTAAAATCCAACCCCAAAAATCATTGAACTGAATAGCTAAAAGAACTATTCCAAAACTGAGAATAATTATCGCTAAATATTTTATGATACGATTTAATTGTTCATCTGATACTTTTGGCTTTTTCAAAGTGAAAATCACATCCTTATCGAGATAATTATATCACAAAGAAAACCTAAATAAATAGGTTTACTTGTATTATTTAACAACCATCACAACTTCCGCAGCCGCCGCTGCAAGATCTGTTGGTTAGACCACTGACTAGATATTGGTAAAGATTATCGATATCAACTTCTACTTGTTCTTTAGTTTCAATTGATTTAACGTTGATAGTGCGTTTCTTAGCTTCTTCTTCACCATAGATTAAATAATATTTAGGGTTAAGTCGATCAGCTTGTTTAAATTGTTGCTTAAGGTTTTTATTAAAGAAATCATAATCAATGATGATTCCTCCATGACGAAGATCATTGATTATTTTCAATGCTTCAGTCTGATAGATATCGCCAATCGAAATAAAATAGCAATGAATAAAATCTTTAATTTCCTCTTTATTAATGGCTTCAAGCGCTAATAATAATCTTTCAATACCAAATGCAAAACCTACCGCCGGAAGATCAGGACCTTCAAGAGATTTATATAGATTATTATAGCGACCGCCACCAACAAGTGTTGATTGGGCCCCTAGAGTTTCTAAATCTGAGGTAATTTCAAAAACGGTATGAGTATAATAGTCTAACCCTCTAACTAAATTCTTATTGATTGTGTAGTCAAGGCCAAGTTCTTCTAAAGCCATAATCACGTGATCAAAATGCATTTTTGCTTCATCGGATAAATAATCAAGTGGTTTAGGTGCGTTTATTAAAACTGGATTATCCATATCTACTTTGCAGTCAAGAACGCGTAAAGGATTTTCTTCATAACGACGATTACAATCATTACATAAGTGTTTAATATTTGGTTTTAAATATTCTCTTAAGGCTTCCATATATCTTTCTTTTGATTCTTTATCGCCTAAAGAGTTAATTTGAATTTTAATATCATTGATTTTTAATGCTTTTAAAAATGTTGCAGCGAAATTGATAATTTCTGCGTCAGCTAACGGCGAATCAGTACCAATGATTTCAGCTCCGAATTGGTGAAACTGTCTTTGACGACCTTTTTGCGGTCTTTCATAGCGGAACATCGGTCCATAGTAATAAAGCTTTAAAGGAAGGTTTTCTTCAGTATAAAGTTTATTTTCAATAACCGATCTTACAACGCTCGCAGTTCCTTCGGGACGAAGTGTATTCATGCGTTTACCACGGTCTTCAAAGTCATAGGTTTCTTTTTTAACGATATCGGTAGTTTCACCTACTGAACGATGGAAAAGCTCTGAAGCTTCAAATATTGGTGTTCTTATCTCTTTAAAGTTAAAGAGTTTAGACACGTTACGCATTACTTCTTCTAAATCTTGCCATTTATTTATTTCTGAAGGTAGAATGTCTTGAGTACCTTTTATTTTGTTAATCATTTTTAAAGACCTCTCTTTTTAAAAAGTCGCCCTTAATAAAGGACGACACTTCTTTTTAAAGAAAGTGATTTTTACTCTTATTCGAAGTAGTTATCACTAACTTGATTTGTTACATACTCAACTAAGTCCTTAACATCTTTCATTTCTGTAGCTGCTTCGTCAGAAATTGTAATAAGGAATTCGCTTTCAATTTGGTTAAATAATTCTAGTGCATCTAATGAGTCAGCGCCAAAATCTTCGGCTAAACCAGCATCTAAAACTACTACTTCAGGCTTAACACCTAATTCTTGGACGATCATTTCTTTTATCTTTTCAAAGACTTTTTCTTTCTTTTCCATAATTTCCTCCTGATTGATATATAGTTATTATATTATTTTTTTTCACTCTAGTCAAATAGGATTAACTATTCTTTTTCAATAATTATCGTGACTGGGCCACTATTGACTAGTTCAACATCCATATGTTCGCCAAACACACCGGGAAAAACTTCTAAATCATGATCTTTTCTTAGAATTTCATTGAATTTTTGGTAAAGTTTATTAGCTTCTTCATAATTTAGAGCTTTAGTAAATGAAGGCCGATTGCTTTTTGCTGTATCTCCATAAACTGTAAATTGTGAGATGGAAAGAATTTTACCATTTATCTGTTTAATATCTAAGTTCATCAAGCCTTGATCATCTTCAAAGATTCTTAGTCGCGCTACTTTTCTTGCGATATACTCTAAATGCTCTATCTCGTCACCTTGAGTAAAGCCGACTAGTAGTAAAAGGCCGTTATCAATACAAGATATGATTTCTTGGTTAACCTTTACCAGGGCTTTTGCGACGCGTTGAACTACAACCCTCATTGGCCTAACCTCTCAATCGAGTAGACATTCTTTACTTTTTGAATATTGGCGATTACATTATCTAATTCGAGGACACTGCCAATTTCAATTTTCATTCTGATAGTGCCTTCTTTAACATCATTAGATTGAGCTGAAACTTGGGCTATTTTAGCTTTTGAAGAAGTTGCGGCATTGATAATTTCCGCTAAAATATTATCGCGGTTTAATACACCGATTTTAAGGTTTGTCACATAACGTTTTGTAGTGTTATTACCCCAGTTTACATCGATAAGACGGTTTTCATCAAAGGTTTCGATATTCTTGCATTCTCTTCTATGAACGACGATACCTGAACTTTTAGTAATGTAACCGACGATTTCGTCACCTAAGATTGGATTACAACAATTACCAAGTTTTACTGAAGGTTTATCGAGTCCTTCAACGATAATATTGATATCGGAATGAAGATAGCGTTTCTTCTTCTCATCTTGTTCTTTGGAATATTTTTCTAATAGGTCTTGTTCGGTAATTTCCGGTTTGCCGATGATTAAATTTATCGCGCCAATCGGTGAAATTACGTTTTTACCAATTTCATAGTATAAATCTTCTAAAGACTTAACACCTTTGTTTTCAAAGAATTTAATTGCTTCTTTATCGGTTAAAGTTAAGTTTAAATGGCGACTAGAAATTTCACGATCTAGTTCTTCTTTGCCTTTTTCAATTAGAAAATCACGTTTTTGTTTATTTAAAAAGTTTTTAATCTTACTTCTAGCATTGCTTGTTTTAGCTATTTTTAACCAGTTGTCATTTGGACCTACTGAGTTTGGTGAGGTTTTAATTTCAACTAAATCACCAGTTTTTAAAGTATAGTCTAGCGGTCTGATTTTACCATTAACAATAGCGCCAATCGTTTTTTCACCGACTTTAGTATGAATTCTAAATGCGAAGTCTAGAGGTGTGGCTCCAGCGGTTAAGTCAATAATCTCTCCCTTTGGAGTAAATACATAGACGTTAGCTCTTAAGATATCATCGGTAAAGATATCCAAGATTTCTTCATCGGAGTCGCTTTCTTCGGTATATTTAATAAGTTCTGAATACCAGCGAAGTTTTGAAGAAACAATATCTTCAATATTCTTTCTGGAACTAATTCCTTTACTTTCTTTATATGCCCAGTGAGCAGCTACCCCTTTTTCAGCGATTTCATCCATTTCTTTGGTTCTGATTTGGATTTCAAATATCTTACCTTTATTAACAACTGTCGTATGAAGGGATTGATACATGTTTGGTTTTGGCATAGCGATATAATCTTTAAATCTGCCTGGGACCGGAATAAATCGAGAATGCACGATTCCAATCGCTTTATAACAATCACTGATAGAATTAACGATAATTCTTAAAGCTAAAAGGTCATGAATTTCTTCAAAATCGATATTTTTGACTTTCATTTTACTGTAAACAGAATGGATGTTCTTGATTCTGCCTTTAATGTCAAAATCAAATTCTTCTTCTGTTAAAAGTTTGCCTAATGATCTTTCCATTTCTTGCACATCAGCTTCACGAGAACCTTTTTTATCCCTAAGTAAACGTGCTATTTTTTGATATTCAAATGGGTAAAGGTGTTTAAAGGATAAATCCTCTAATTCCGCCTTTAATCTATACATCCCTAAACGGTGAGCAATTGGGGCGAATACGTCTAATGTTTCTCGCGATATTCTAATTCTTCTTTCGTCATCAAGATAAGTCAGAGTTCGCATATTGTTAAGTCTGTCAGCTAATTTGACAAAGATTACTCGAATGTCTCTAGCCATTGCTAGAACCATTTTTTGATGGTTCTTAACTTGTTGGGCAGCTTTTGAAATATTGTATTTAAGTTGATCTAACTTGGTTAGTCCTTCAACGATATCGGCTACTTCTTCACCGAACTTTTCTTTTAATTCGTCATAGGTGGTATCAGTATCTTCTAAGATATCATGTAATAAACCAGCCACAAGCGTATTTGGGTCAACCTGGTATTCCGCTAATGTAATAGCGACGTCTCTTGGGTGAACTATGTAAGGTTCTCCGGATTTTCTTAGTTGACCTTGATGTTTTGAATCGGCATAATCAAAAGCGCTCCTGATAAAATCCAGGTGCTTTGGTTGAGAGATATAGCTAGATATCTCTTTATATAACGGCTGGTATAAATCTCTTTCTGCCACTAAAGTTCTCCCCTTAATACTTAATTAATACCTTTATTGGATAGTTCTTTAACTTTTCTCTTCCGTTTAAATCAACTAGTTCAATCATGAAACCTAATCCAACTACTTCTGCACCTGCGGTTTCAACTAGTTTGATTGTTGCTTCCATTGTTCCGCCTGTAGCTAAAAGGTCATCAATAATTACTACGCGATCACCCTTTTTAACAGCGTCTTTATGCATGCATAGCGTGTTTTTACCGTATTCTAACTCATAATCATAAGTTATTACTTCACGAGGTAATTTTCCTGGCTTTCTTACTGGAATAAATCCAGCATTTAAAGCATAAGCTACTGGTGCGCCGATAATAAAACCTCTAGCATCAGGGCCAATAACCTTATTAGCTTTCAATGATTTGGAAAACTCTGTAAGTTCATCAATTGCGTGCTTAAAAGCATTTTCGTCTCCGATTAGAGGTGTGATATCTTTAAACTGAATTCCCTCAATCGGAAAGTTCGGAACATTTTTTATATAGTCTTGATATTTCATCTTTTTTCCTCCAAGATTTGGTTAAAATATTGTTTTAATGTTGGTAAATCGTTTTGATATAAGTAATTAATTAGGTTAAATTTGTCGGTTAAATTTTTAAAGGTTCTTGAATTGTTTAAATCCATTTTTTTAGAAACTTTTAAAACTTGATAGTTTCCATTGATATTGTCAATTAAACCCAATTCGACAAAAATTTTCAAGGCATTTTCATAAATAAACTCATTATAATTAAAATAATTAAGGTCATCTTTACTAAAATGGTCAAGTTTTTCGAAGTATTGATAGATTTTTCCTAATTCTAATCGATCAATTATTGGGTTTAAATTGTATTTCTTCTCTCGAGGTAATAGAGCTACTGTTTTAAACCTTTTGATATTGTCTTCGAAGTCATTGGTTTCGATTACTAAGGAATCATTTAATTGAACCGTTTCTTCTCTAATATAAGAATTGATTTCATGATTAATTTTTCGGTAATCGAAGACTTGGAACATGTCGGTACTGATGTCTTTAATCATAATCTGTAAGTTATCGCGATTTCGGTAACTGTTAACGTTAAGCCCACCGCAGATTTTGATAAAATCTCCCGGGTTAAGCAAATAGTAGAATTCAAGCGAGTTAAAGTCTAAAGCGTCGAAATAATATCCGTCTACTTCTAGTTGAAGTTTAGTATGTTTAGAATTTAAGATTTGTTTTCTTGAAACTCTAAGATTGCTCATAACATAGGTGGCGGTAAAGAAGGATTTATCTTGAATTTCTTTAATCGTCTTAATTGATACTCGCGGCAGATAAACTTCCATATCGACTTTTATAACCGGATTAGTTTCTTTTATTTCTATAGAGTTTAAGGCTTTTTTAAAGGCTTCGAGGTTTTCAACATAAAGTTGTAAACCAGCTGCTTGAGAATGCCCACCATATCTTTCCAAGAGATTTGCATTAAGGTTTAACATTTCTAAGATATTAGCATCGCCAAAACTTCTTGCTGAGCCCTTTGCAAGGTTGTCATTATCAATATTTAAAACTATGGTTGATCTTTGGTATTTTTCAACAAGTCTTTGAGCGCAAATGCCGATAACGCCTTCATGAAGATCTTTTGAAGCCACAACAATGACAGAATCATTTGGATTAACTAACTCTTCACAAACTAAAAAGGCGTCTTCAGTGAGTTTTTTACGCAAATCATGATTTTTTTCAATATCGACAATTAAATCGTTAGCTCTTTTGATATCTTCAGTAATCAACAGTTCTACTGCTTCTTTTGCTTTATTTAATCTACCGCTGCTATTGATTTTCGGTGCGATTTTAAAAGCGATAGCTGTGACGTTGATAATGTCTAAATTACTGTAATCTAAGAGTTTTTTTAAACCGATGTTGGTTGTGTTTTTGATCTGTTCGATACCGAGGTTAACCATCGCTTGATTTTCGTTTTCTAAAGGCATTAAATCAGCAATTGTCCCAATCATCACCAAATCAAAAAGTTCGTCTAGATCATCATCTAGAAGCGCTGAAGCGAGTTTATATGCGACCATAACGCCAGCAATTTCTTTGAATGGATAGTTTGGACTTAATTTCGGATGAATTATCGCAAAAGCTTCAGGGATTTCTTCTCCCGGTTCATGATGGTCGGTGATGATACAATCAATTCCTGCATCTTGAAGTTGTTTAATTTCTGGTTTGCAGGTTATGCCGTTATCAACGGTAATAACCAACTTGTATCCAGCTTTGATTATATCTTTAACAGCTCTTTCATTTAAGCCATAGCCTTCATTAAAGCGATCGGGGAGATCATAACTGATAAAAGCATTTAATTTCTTTAAAGAACGATAAAGCACTGCGATTGAGCTAATGCCGTCGCAGTCGTAGTCACCAAAGATAATAATTTTTTCTTGGTTTGTTATGGCGTTTTTGATTCTTTCGACACTTTTTTGCATGTCAGAAAGCAGGTATGGATCGATTAGTCTTTCTTTTCCCATTGAAAAGAAGGTTTCGTAATCAGAGATATTACGATTCATCAACAAAGTCTTAAAGATTTGTTGATCATCAATTATACCGTCTACTTGTTTTTCCCAAATGTATTTGCTTTTTATCAAAGTAAAACAACCCCAATTCTTTTTAAAAAAATCTATTTAAAATTTTAAAGAAATATCCAGTGATTTATATGAGTGAGTTAGACTTCCGACACTGATATAATCAACACCAGTTTCTGCGACTGATTTAACTCTTCTTAAGGACATATTTCCACTTGCTTCTAAGCGTTTTTTCCCTTTATTTAACTCAACGCATTCTTTCATGAGTTGATTGTTCATGTTATCGAGTAAGATGATATTACAATCGCTTTTTAAGGCTTCTTTAAACTGTTCTAAGTTTTCTACTTCTACTTCAATCTCATAAGTTTTGCCAATGGCATTTCTAACCTTCTTGACAGCTTCAATAATACTGTTTGCGGCTTTAAGATGATTATCTTTAAGCATTACCATATCCGATAGACTCATCCTGTGGTTGACACCTCCACCGTCTTTAACCGCTTGTTTTTCAAGGGCTCTTAAGAGTGGAGTAGTTTTTCTAGTGTCAAGGATTTTACAGTTAAATTCTTTGATTTCTTCAACGAATTTATAAGTCATTGTCGCGATCCCAGACATTCTTTGTAAAAAGTTAAGTCCGACTCTTTCAGCCATTAAAATCGATTTTGTTCTACCTTCAACAGTCGCAATTATATCACCTTTTTTGACAACTTCACCGTCTTTTTTTAAGATTGTGAAAATCGTGTCTTGATCAATTTGTTTAAAGGTTTCTTCACAGACTGTTATTCCTGAGATAACGCCTTTTTCTTTAGCGATAAACTTTCCAGTTGATTGTTCATTGCTGAAGAGAAATTCGCTTGAGACGTCTATTCTTGGGATATCTTCTTTCAGGGCATTCTTAACGATTGTTTTGATTTGTTCATCCATTATTCTTCACCTAAATCCATCTTAATTTGACCATCAAATTTATGTTTCGTGTTATTTTTTACAATTTTTACCCATTTGGCTTTTCGACCGACACCAACCGCTCTAATGACGTTTTCATCAGATAAGCGTTTAAGCGTACGGTTAATTGTAGAATTAGAAACTGAAGGATGTTTTTCTCTAATATCTTCTTTTGAGAAAACATCTCCAAGTTTATAAATTGTGTTTTCAATATAATCAGTTTTATTGATTGGGATATCTTGATCATATAAATAATCTCTTGAGGTTTCTTGAAGATCAACATATATGGAGTTAAAGATATTGATAAAAAAACTCATCAAAGGCATTACATCAGCTAATCCTTGTTTGCTTTGAATATCAATTTGATTGAAAATGTCTTGATATTCAGTTTTAAAGAGATTTAGTTTTTGGTAAAAGGACAAATAATTAGCCGCTTTAAAATGGTTTTCTAACATTAAAATGTAAAATATCAAGTTTCCTAAAGCTTCATTATAAGGCATATCATAAACTTGCATACTTGAGAAATCAATGAGGAAATTTACATAGAGAAAAATTGGTTCAATCTTTTTATCTTTGGCTATATGAGTAAAGTCATTTAGATATCTTTCTAATTCTTCTCGCATAGAGAAAGATTCTTGATTAAACATACCCTTTTTCTTTCCGTATTTACGGTATCTTAACTTTTCTTTGCTTAATACACCATTAAATAAAAGACCGGTTAAATCGTTAATTTCTCCTAAATGAAGTTGGAAAGGGTCAGTTTGATCAACATGAATCATTGAGAAAATTGAATACAAGTTTTTATATAAAAGTTCAGCTTTATTGTTAGCTGCAGAAGAATCAAGGAGTAAAGTGCGATAGCGATTTTCTTTTAAAGGGAAATCATTCGCAAAAAAGATTTTAAAGAAAAACTCTGTGTTTTGTGAAGCTACTTCTTTTCTTAAATAATCGATATTACGGGAAAAAATCTCTTCATAGAGATGGTTTTTTCCCATTTCAAAATAAAGAGTAGTTGTTTTGCTGAAGACATCATGAGTAACTAAATTTACTTTAATTCTTTCCAAACAATACATATTGTTTCCCCTTGTAAATAATTATTCTATTAAATCAATGATTTTATTAATAAATTCAACTTCCCACTCTAAGTTGGTTGTATACCATGAACTATTCAATAAATCAGCTAAGCTTACTTGATTTTTTTCTTCAGAGAATTCTTGATCGGTACTTTCAAAATA
>CAZMMT010000003.1:28826-45410 GCA_964567465.1 uncultured Candidatus Izemoplasmatales bacterium
CCAACATTAACCATATCTTCAATTGAAGTAACGTCAATTGTGGCTTGGACGAGATTTTCTGATACTTTTGAGTTAAAGCTTTTCCCGATAAGTCCACCAACAAAAGCAATTCTTTCGGAAGTGATAGTTAAGTTACCGTTTGCTTGGTTATTAGTAATATTATTTGGTAGAAAATTGCTAATATTTCCAGCATAAGAATTTTCTGAAGATTGACCTAGCAAAAGACCTGCATAAGTATTTGAGTCGTTGTTAGTGACGGTGATATCACCATTCAAAGTAACGTCTATAACATCGCCACTACTATTGCCGGCTAATCCGCCAACGAAAGTTATTTTATCTGTGGTGTAGTTAATGGAAAAGTCTTTTATAGTTAAATCAGAGATATTTCCTTCAACATAACCGAATAAACCAGTATAGACATATTCTTGTGTAATCGATAAATTGGCAATTTCAAAACCATTTCCATCAAAGTTACCTCTAAATGGTTGGTTGTAAGTCCCTAAAGGAATCCATTCTTCTGCCTGTAAATCAAGATTGTTCATAAGAATATATGATTTGCTTAAATCTATTGCTTTTAAGTCTTCAACTGTAGTAATTTCTAAATAGTTTTCTGTGTCAACTATTATCGGTTCGGTGGTTGTTTGGGTAAAGTTAAACCCACAACCGGTCAAAAATAGTGACATTATTACAATAAATATGATTTTCTTCATAGATTTACACTTCTTTCTTAAAATAAAGTTTGTTGGATGATATCTTCGAAATCATCTTCTTCATCATCTTTTTCTTTTTCTTCTTCAAAAGTATCTTCTACTCGTTCTTCAAAATAAGTTGATGATTCTTCTTTTTCACTAGCGCTAGAGATGATTTTTTCGAGTTCATTCATTACTTCATCAGTTTCTTCAACCTCAATCGGTTCAATTACATCAATTAAGTCGATTAAGATATTTTTGTTTTCATGGTAATTGTTGATTTCAATCATCATTTTAAACGGTTGGTCGGATTTATCCAAATAAGGAATTCCGTTTTCATATCGATCTGGCTTTAAGTCATTGCCGGGAATCGTTAAATCTTTTTTCATAGCTAGTAATCTTACGGAGATAAATTCTTTTAGTCTAAAGATATTTTCAGTTGCCATTGAAACAAAGCGATAAGGATTGCTATTAACAGTTTTAAGATACCTTTTACCTTTTGCAGGACGATGGGAATATTCGATATTGCTGATAAATTCGCGTTTTAGACCACCACGGTTTGTTAACATTAACACTTCGTCTTTGTTAATTGTTGTAGCGTATTTAGCGCCGACTAAAAAGTCTTCTCGCAAGTTAATGCCTTTAACGCCTTTAGCATTTAATGACTGTGTAGAAACTTCTTCTAAATCGTATTTTAAAACATATCCGAGTTCAGTTACTAAGACAATATCTTTATCGAAAGCTTCTTTTAGATCCACACTAACTAGTTGATTATGTTTGTTTGCTGGTAAGCAATTGAAGGTTCGATTGGTTCTTGTTTTTTGGAACTCGTTTAACATTACTCGTTTTACTTGTCCGTCTTGATTAGCTAATAAAACGTCTCTATCATCATCAAACTCATCGATAACAAGATAATCAACAATTGTTTCTTTATCGATTAATTGAGCATAATTTCCAATAAAGTCACCCATGTCTCGGTATTTCATGTCAGGTATCTTATGAACTGGTATGGAGATGAAGTTTCCGAAGTTTGTGAAAAATAGGATTGTGTTTCTCGTATTGACTTCGGTTTGTTTTAAAATCATATCACCGTCTTTAAGTCCAGTTTCAGTTTGTGTTGCTTGATATGATTTTAAAGAAGTTCTTTTAATGTATCCGTCTTTAGAAAGAACGAACATTACATTTTCATTTTCAATTAATTCTTGTTCATCGATTTCTAATTTTTGAATTTGTCCGGATATAACAGATCTTCTTGGTACTATATGATTATTCATTACTTCTTCTAACTCTTCAACTACTGCATTTTCTAATTCTTCTTCATTACTAAGAATTTTCTGTAAATGAGTAATTATGTCAGATAATTCTTTGCTTTCTTTCTTCATTTGCGTAACGTCAGTTGTTGATAAACGGTATAGTTGTAAGGAAACGATTGCGTCTGCTTGAACTTCAGTAAACTCAAAACTTTCCATGAGTCTATTAATCGCATCTTTTTTACCCATTGATGATCTAATTAGGGCGATAACTTCATCTAATACTGAAACCATCTTTAAAAAACCAGAAACGATGTGTTTACGTCTTTCGGTTTGCGTTAGTTCATAATTAGAACGATTTCTAATCATTTCTTTTTGATGTTGAATATACTGAGTAAGAATTTCTTCTAAAGAAAGAAGTTTGGGACTTCTTTGACTGATTGCGACCATATTGTAGTTATAGGTTGTACTTAGGTCGGTGTTTTTATAAAGATAAGCCAACACAACATCAGATGCGATTTCTTTTTTAAGTTTGATAACGATTCTAATTCCTTCACGGTCAGAGAGATCATTAACTTCTAAGATACCGTCAATCTTCTTTTGTAAGCGAATTTCATCGATTCTTCTAACAAGGTCAGCTTTATTGACTTCATAAGGTATTTCCGTGATTACAATTGAAGTATCTTCAACTTCAGCTTTCGCTTTAATAACGACTTTTCCTTTTCCAGTTTGAAAAGCTTTTTTGATTTCTTTTGTTCCTTCAACAATTGCGCCTGTTGGAAAATCAGGACCTGGAAGGATATTTATTAAATCATCAAGATCTGCGTGAGGATTTTTGATTTTATAGATTGTTGCTTTTAATACTTCTGTTAGATTGTGTGGTGGGATATTTGTTGCATATCCTGTTGCCATACCAGTTCCGCCATTAACTAGAAGATTTGGAAATTTCGCTGGTAAAACCACTGGTTCTAGTTCACAATCATCAAAGTTAGGGATGAATGTAACAGTTTTTTTGTCAATGTCTTTTAAAAGCGCTTCAGCGTATGAAGTAAGTCTTGCTTCAGTATAACGCATTGCAGCTGCTGGGTCATTATCGACTGAGCCGTTATTTCCGTGCATATCGATTAAAAGTGTTCCTAATTTCCAGTGCTGTGACATTCTTACCATTGCGTCATAGACAGAAGTATCACCATGAGGATGGTATTTACCGATAACTTCACCAACGATTCTCGCTGATTTCTTATATGGTTTGGTTGAACCCATACCTAGTTCATTCATCGCGAAAAGAATTCTTCTTTGAACTGGTTTTAATCCGTCTCTTACATCAGGTAACGCTCTATCTTGAATAATGTATTTTGAATAACGACCAAATCGTTCACCAACGATGTCTTCAAGGTTAACAGGTATTATTTTTTCTTCTAAAAATTCATCAATTTTTTTCTTAACTGATTTAGCCATTGATAACACCTTCAATCATAAAATCATCATCTTCGTTTTCAAATGACACATTGGTGTCAATCCATTCTTTTCTTGGCTCAACTTTGTCGCCCATTAAAACAGAAATTCTCAAATCTGCTTCAGCTAAATCATCGATTCTTACTTGAACTAGAGTTCTTGACTTAGGATTCATCGTGGTATCCCAAAGTTGTTCAGAGTTCATTTCACCAAGGCCTTTATAGCGTTGGATGGTGTAAGTTTTATATTTTTGACAGATTGCTTCTCTTTGTTCTTCATCCCATGCATAAAGGGATTCCTTCTTGCTTGAAGTAATCTTGTAAAGTGGTGGTTGAGCTAAATATAGTTTTCCAGCTTCAATCAGTTCTGGCATATATCTAAAGAAGAAAGTGATTAAAAGCACTTGAATATGGGCTCCATCAGTATCGGCATCGGTCATGATTATTACTTTGTTATAATTTGATTTTGCAACCTCAAATTCACTGCCAATACCAGCTCCGATAGTGGAGATTATTGTTGAGATTTCTTCGTTTTTAAAGACTTCTTCCATTCTTTGTTTTTCTGCATTGATTACTTTCCCTCTTAAAGGCAAGATTGCTTGGAACATTCTATCCCGACCTTGCTTAGCAGAACCTCCGGCTGAATCACCTTCAACTAGGAATAATTCTTTAACTTCGGGATTTTTTGAACTGGCTGGCGCTAATTTACCAGAAAGAATTGTTTCCTTTTTCTTGATTTTTTTAACGATTCTTGCATCATCTCTAGCTTTTCTTGCGGCCTCCCAAGCATTTCTTGCGTCAACGGCTTTTTCAATTAAACTGCTAGCGATTTTTGGGTTTTCTGTTAAATAGACATTAAGTTTATCAGAAACGACAACCTCAACTGCCGGACGAGCTTCTGGTGAGCCTAATTTGTTTTTTGTTTGGCCTTCAAACTGGAGCAGATCCTCAGGAACTCTAATCGAGATAATTGCGGTTAATCCTTCTCTAACGTGTGTTCCTTCTAATGAGAGGTCTCTTTCTTTGATAAGGTTCATTCTTCTACCGTAATCATTAAAGATTTTGGTAAAAGCGGATTTAAAACCAGTTTCATGAGTCCCGCCATCTTTGGTTCTAACGTTATTAACAAAGGAAATAATATTTTCATTAAAAGCTTTAGTATAACCAAAGGATACTTCTACTTCAATTTTAGATTGAACTCCAAAAAAATACACGGGATCGTGTAACATACCTTTTGATTTATTTATATAGTGAACATATTCTTTAATACCTTTTTCATAAACAAAGGTTTGTCTTTGTTTTGAACGGTAATCAATTAATTGCATTTTCAAGCCTTTGATTAAAAAGGCGCTTTCTCTGATTCTTTCTTCTAGAGTTTGGTAATTGAATAATGTAGTAGAAAAGATTTTTTGATCTGGCTTAAACCAAACTTCTGTACCAGTTTTTCTTGTTTCGCCAATAACTTCAAGTTCTTTTACTTTTTTTCCGCCATCTTCAAATCGCATCATATACATCTTACCGTCACGGTGGATAGTAACTTGCAAAAATTCACTAAGTGCGTTTACTACTGATGCCCCAACGCCATGTAATCCACCAGCTACTTTATAAGCTCCATCAGCGGAGAATTTCCCACCGGCATGAAGTTTCGTAAAGATTACTTCTACTCCGGTTACACCGGATGAGTGAATGTCAACCGGCATGCCTCGACCATCATCAGTTACAACAACAGAGTTGTCTTCTTTAACTTCTACTTTAATTTGGGTACCAAATCCAGCAAGAACTTCATCTATAGAATTATCGATTATTTCCCATACTAAATGATGAAGGCCTCTAGTATCTGTAGAACCTACGTACATTCCCGGACGTTTTCTAACAGCTTCTAAGCCTTCTAAAATTTGGATGGATTTCGAATTGTATAAGTTGTCTTTTATGTCCATAATCTCGCTCCTTGATAAATCTATAATCATTATATCAAATTTTAATGGATTTATCTTTATTTTTTCATAATTTTTTGGTATAATTTTTAAAAGCTGGAGGTTTATAATGACAAAATACTTGTTTATATTATTAGCTTATCTAATCGGGTCTATCCCCTTCTCATATATATTAGGAAAATACATTAAAAAAGGCGATATCAGAAAGCACGGTAGCGGCAATTTAGGCACGACTAATGCCTTTCGAGTTTTCGGCGCTATCATTGGGATTGCCGTACTTATCTTAGATACGCTTAAAAGTGGGATATTGGTTTTAGCAGTAGCTAACGATTGGTTTGGTGTTGAAATGTTTCATCCGCTTCTGTACGGTTCTGCGGCTATAATAGGTCATATTTATCCTGTTTGGATGAAGTTTAAAGGCGGTAAAGGGGTTGCTTCTTCTTTTGGAATGTTAATCTTTTATTACTGGCCAATACCAGTTCTATTACTCCCAGTTTTTGTGGTGACGTTGCTTCTATCTAAGTTTGCATCATTAGCCTCTACTGTTGTGACAGTGTGTGCATTTATTACCGGTGTAATTCTTTATTTTGTTGGTGTTCCTGAAATTGATTTATACTATGTAATTATTACCTTTTTATTAATGCTATTAATCTTGTTTAAACACCGTTCTAACTTTAAAAGAATTTTAGCAGGTAATGAGAATAAGATTGTTTTTAAAAAGAAAAAATCATAAAAAAAAGATGGTTCCTAGCAATTCTTAGGAACCATTTCTTTATTTAGCTTGTTTCATTGAAGCCATGACTTGTCTAACTTGTTTTTCAGAAGGTTTTCTTCCCATTTGAGACATCATCGCTCTTATCATTTGTTCATTGATTGGTGGGTTTTTCTCTAAGTATTTTTTAAAATAGTTTCTGGCGATAAAAAAGCCAGCTACTGCTCCACCTAATAGTGCAACTACGATTAATACTATTGCTAACCATAACTCCATCATATTACCACTCCTTTAGACAACATACATATTTTATCAAAGAAACTGGGGGATTTCAAGAATTATATTTTAGGAAATGAAATTTTTATTTTGTATTTACAAAATGACTAATGATTGTTATTATATATATGTATATAAAAGTTTCTTTTTAAGGAGGATTAATTCATGCCAAGAGTTATCTTAGACACTTGTATCGCTTGTGGTACTTGTAAAGAAAACTGTCCAGTAGATTGTATCGCTGAAGGAGATATCTACGTAATTGATCAAGATGCTTGCATCGATTGTGGTGTTTGTGAAGCAAACTGCCCAGTAGATTGCATCGTAATCGCTGAATAAGACAAAAAAATAACGGAAAATTCCGTTATTTTTTTTATCTATTTCTTGAAATAAGAAGAGAGTTTATCTAACGATTCAATCAGAAGTTCGTCTTTTTCTAATTCCATTTCTTCAAAGATTGAATCAATCATTTCTTCATGGAAACTATCGTGTTCTTTTAGTACATCTTCTGCTTTTGGTAAAAGTCCAACTACTACTTTTCTTCTGTCTTCAGGATCTCTTTCTCTTAGAACATAACCCTTTTGATAAAGGGTATTTATAGCTGTCGTTAAAGAGCCAATAGTAATGCCTAATCTTTTTGCGATGTTTGACATTGTTGGTTCTTCAGTAAGTTCAATCGCTTCTAAGACATGCACTTCACTCATTGACAGTTTAATGCCTTTATCTTTTAAGTTTTGCCCTTCGATAGCTAAGATGCGGTTGAAGATTTCAACCAGCAGCTCATTGATTATTTTTCTTGCTTCTTCTCTACTATACTTTTTCAATATATCCCACTCCCATTGTTCCTGGGCCGGCATGACATCCAACAACTGGTGTCAAAGGAATTAATAAAATATCGTTTAAACCATGAGTTTCTAACTCATCCTTTAAATCTAGCATTTCTGCCATATTATTGGTGTAAACGATAAATGGAATAACGTTTTTGTCTTTCACTTCGGTCAAGAACCTTTGCTTTAATTCTTCTCTCGCTTTTGAAGTCGTTCTAATCTTATCTAAAGTTTCAACTTTTCCTTCTTTGCTTAAGTGAAGTAATGGTCTTAATTTAAGAAGTGATCCGATTGCGCCGGCAACCCCGCTCAAACGTCCATTCTTTACTAAGTATTTTAACGTATTTACAGTAATATAAACATGATTGTTGTCTCTAATCTTGTCTAATTGTGCGATGATTTCTTCAGCACTCTTTTTTTCATCAGCCATTTTTTTAGCTGTCATTGCCATTAAAGCTTCAACGTAAGTTAAAGATAATGAGTCATAAACGATTACTTCAATATCAATCATTTTAGCTGCTAAAACAGCGTTTTGGTAAGTTCCGCTAAGTAGTTTTGAAATCGTGATAACGATTAATTTTGTGTAACCAGCATTTTTCATTTCTTCATACATCTCAAGGATTTTCCCTGTAGAAGTCTGAGAAGTTGAAATGTCTAAATCAGGATTTTTTTCTAAACGACTGTAAAAATCGTCGCTGTTGATTTCGATGAAATCCTCATATTCTTTTTTCTCAATATTTAATAATGATCTGAATTTTCTAATCTCTTTATCATGAACTAAATAATCAATGCCTGAATTACCACAAACTGCTACTCCGATTCTTTCCATAATACACCCCTAATTTAATTTTTAAATTCAAATAGTTTGAACTTCAAATCATATTCTAGCATATGTATTTTTAAAAATCAAGCACTATCAGCTTTAAAAAAGAGCCGAGGCTCTTTTTTAATATTGTTGGTAAGGATTTGTGTTTATTTCCGACTTAATAAATTCAACTTTTGTAAATTCTTTTGATAAGAAATTATAGACAGCATCCACAAAGATCTTTTCCGCATGATGACCGATGTCAATTACGGTTAACCCTAGACTTGTAGCGTCTAAAGCCGTGTGGTACGTAACATCTCCCGTTAGGTAAACGTCACACCCTTTCATCTTTGCTTGATACATATGTTTTGATCCAGAACCACCAGAGATTCCAACTCTTGAAACATCTCTAGATATACTACCAATAACCTTGACATTATCAAGGTTTAATTTTTCTTTAATGTCGTTAATAAAATCTTTAATATTAACAGTTTCAATGTCGCCGAATCTTCCAATACCGTCAACTTCATCCATTAATTTTACATTTGTAAGACCTAAAATTCTTGCGAATTCATCATTCATTCCACCTTCTGCGGTATCGTAATTTGTATGCGCAGAATAAACGGTAATATTGTGTTTGATCAAGTTTTTGATAATCCAGCCTCTTGGGGTATCAAAGATGATTTTATCCAGTGGATTAAACATCAATGGATGGTGAGAAATTATCATATTGACTTTTTTGTCAATAGCTTCTTTGATAACTTCCTTGGTTACGTCTAAAGTGATTAATACTTTTTTGGCCGGTATATTCAAAGTTCCAACTTGGATACCGACATTATCCCATTCATATGCTAAATCTTTAGGAAATTTGCCTTCAAAGTATTTGATTATGTCAACTAAATTCATGCAATAATCTCCTCCAGTTCTTTGATTCGTTTATTTAAGTCTTGTTTTACTTCTTCATTTTTCGCGTTTTTAACTGCAGTTTTCAACCCATTAATCTGTTTTTTTATCATATTAATAAATTGGGTTGATTTCTCTTTGATAATAATTGGACCAAATTCTTTTTCTAATCTCGAAAGCTGCATTTGTCCTTTTTCAAGTACCATTAATTGGTAGTTTTTTCTCTTTTCATGAATGAGTTCTTCAGCGATGATCTTCCAACTTGTTTCTTGTAAAAAGGTTCTGAGAATTTCATTTTCTGAATTGGCACTTAAAATTAGTCTTTTAACGTTATTTAAATTGGCTTCTTCAAGGATTGACTGAATTAATCTTCCGCCCATCCCTAAGATACTCACCACATCTACTTCTTCGCCCAGATAAGTAAGACCATCAGCTAAAACCGGGATTACTGAGTTTTGTAATTCATTATCAATGATATTTTTTTTTGCATTATTTAAAGGTTTTTCTTTATTGTCTGAAGCATAAGCCTTTTTAACCAAGTTGTTTTTTACACAGTAAATTGGTAACTTACCATGATCAGTTCCACAATCCGCTAAACAATTGAATCCAGCGACATATTTACATGCGGTTAAAAGTCTTAATGATTTCATTGATTACTGCCTTGATGGAAATCTTTTAATTTTTTAGAACGATTTGGACTTCTAAGTTTGCGAATTGCTTTAGCTTCAATTTGTCTAATTCTTTCTCTCGTTACATTGAATTCTTTGCCAACTTCTTCGAGAGTGCGACTCTTACCATCAAGTAAGCCAAAACGCATTCTTAAGACTTTTTCTTCTCTATCAGTTAAAGTTTCAAGCGCAGCGTCTAGCTCTCTTTTAAGCATTTCTTTAGATGTAAATTCATATGGCGTTAATATGTCTTGATCGGCAATGAAATCACCTAAAGAAGAATCTTCTTCTTCACCAACAGGAGATTCTAAAGAAATTGGTTCTTGAGCAGTTTTTTGAATTGATTGAACTCTATCAACTGTGATTCCCATTCTTTCCGCTACTTCTTCTGGAGTCGGTTCACGTTCTAGTTCTTGAGTCAAAGTTCTTTGAGTTCTAACCATCTTGTTGATGGTTTCAACCATGTGAACAGGAATTCTAATTGTTCTAGCTTGATCGGCTATGGCTCTAGTTATCGCTTGACGAATCCACCAAGTTGCATAAGTAGAAAATTTATAACCCTTAGTGTAATCAAACTTTCCAACAGCTTTCATTAATCCCATGTTTCCTTCTTGAATTAAATCAAGAAATTGCAAACCACGAGAAACATATTTTTTTGCGATTGAAACAACCAAACGAAGGTTAGCTTCAACTAGTTTTTTACCTGAAAATTCACCTTTTTTAAAGATGTCTTCATATTCAGCTATTTCTTCAGGAGAAATTTCATCCCCAGTTTTTACTCTAAAATCATATTCTTCTCTGACCTTTTTAGCTCGGTCAATTAAAGTTGCTAATTCGTATTCTTCTTCACCGGTTAATAAATCAACTCTACCGATTTCTTTTAAATACATTCTAACAGGATCATCAACTTTAATTGATACGGAAGAATCAAAGACTTTTTCTTTCATTAACTCTTCTTCGATTTCTTTGGAGTAATCTCTTAGCATGTCGATATCGCTAGGTTTGATGTCATCATCAGTTAAATCTTCAAGGCTGATTTCATCACCATCTTCTGTGCTTTTTAAAAAAGCGAAAATTTCGTCAGGTAATGCCCCTTGAGTACTAAGTTCTGCGATAACTTCTGCGAAGGCTTTATCAGTTTTACGGATATTTTGAAAAATATCTTGTACTGTTAACTCGCCTTTTTCTTTGTAAATGTTCATTAATTTATCAATTACTTGTTTTTTTGACATTGCGATTCTCCTTTATTTTATGGATAAATTGGTTTAACTCATAAATTCTATTAATTTGAAGAGCTTCTTCCTCTTTGGTATCCGCTTCATTCATTTTCCGTTTGCAATCGATAATTTCTGCTTCATATCTATTTTTAATAAGTGTATCGATACAATCGTGAAGTTCTTTTTCGTTGTATACTTCATTATCCTTCTTCTTGAAAATTTTAAGTTCTTCTTCTGTTACATCACTTAAGTCTCTTTTTAGTTGCATTTCATTTACTTCGATTTTTTGGTTATAAAGCGAGATTAATGTAAACAAAATTTGTGATATTCTTTTGTCATCTATTTTCATCGAGTTAAATCGACTAAAAATATAGTTTCTTGATTCTTGATAAACAGCATAATAATGCAAAAGCGTCTTAGCAGCTACTTCAACATCTTTGTTTGCGAGACGTTTTTTTTCTTGAGCTATGATGATTGCATTTTGTCTTTGTTTGATATTTAACATCCTCGCTGTAGCGATTTGAAAATTGTGATAATCCGCGAGGATATCTTCATAATTAACCGATGTATCATTGCTGAATTTTTTTAAATATATTTCTCTAATGGTTGAACTGGCAACTTTGTTTAAATACTCAAACAAAGCATTTTTTGCCTTTTCAATTTCTGCTGGTTTTGTTAGGTCGTGATCCTTGATAATCATCTCATAAACAAAATCATACTGATCGTAAAGTTTGTTTTTAAGGATGTTTCTAAAAGCTTCTTTTGACTTCTTTTTAATAAAATCATCTGGGTCCATTTTATTAGGCAAGAGTGCAACTTTAACGTCCAAACCGACTTGACCTAAAAGGATTAAGGCTTTATATGCTGCTCTAAGTCCGGCATCATCACCGTCATAACAGACGACGACATTTTCTGTGTATTTTTTTATCAGTTTAGCGTGATTGATAGTAAGAGCTGTACCCATTGAACAAACCGCTTCAAAAACATCAGCTTTATAAGCGCTCATAACATCAAAGAATCCCTCCATTAGGATGATTCTTTTATTTTGATTGATGTAAGGAATAGCCTTATCTAAATTAAATAATACTTCAGATTTTGAAAAAATATCTGTTTGGCTGGAATTTACATATTTAGCGGTGTTTTCTTCATTGTTAAAAATTCTACCGCTAAAGCCAACTGTTTTTCCGTATTCATCTTTGATTGGAAACATGATTTTATTTCTAAAGATATCATAGTAATCAGATTCGTTTTTACCAATCAAACCAGCTTCAATAAGTTCATAATCATGAAAATCTTTGGTTAGACTTTCATATAGTAAGTTACCTGATTTAGGAGCTAGACCGATTTCGAAATAACTCAGAGTCTGTTCATCAAAACCACGAGATTTTAAGTATTCTAATCCGGATTTTCCAGTTTCTAAATTTAGTAATTGTAAAGAGAAAAATTGTTTAGCAAGTTCATTAATTCGGTAATACTTTTCTTTATTGTCAGTTCTTTTGAAGTTGTCTTCATGATCGGGTTCGATGTTATATTTATTACCTAAAAAGTTTAGTGCTTCACCATAATTTAAGTGTTTATATTTTTGAATAAAGCCAACGACATTCCCTTTTTCTCCGCAACCAAAACAATTGAATAGTTGTCTTTCTTTGCTAACGAAGAATGATGGTGTTTTTTCATTGTGAAAAGGGCAAAGACCTTTGAGGTTTTTGCCTGCTTGCTGCAAGGATACAAACTCAGATATAACATCGACTATGTCGGCTGTTCTTAAAATTTCTTCTACTTTTTTCTGACTGTATCGGGCCATTAGCTACCTTTCTATCTTTATTTTATAAATCAAATTGTCTTCTTAGATATTGGTTGAGTTCATTTAAAGCAACTCTTACTTGCTCCATTGTATCTCTGTCTCTAACTGTTACTGTATCATCTTCTAGCGTTTGATTATCAATCGTTACGCAGAAAGGTGTTCCAATTGCATCGGCACGACGATATCTTCTACCGATATTACCTGCATCATCATAAAAAGCCACAAAGTTTTTCATTAACTGTTCGTATACTTCTTCTGATTTTTCAGTATGATATTTTTTTACCAAAGGTAGTACGTTTACTTGATAAGGAGCTAGTTCTTTATTAATTTTAAGTAATGTTCTAATTTCACCGTCTTCGAGAGTTTCATCTTCAAGATTATCAAGTAAAACTGCTAAAAATAATCTTTCGACTCCAAGAGAAGGTTCAATTACATACGGTAAATAGGTTTCGTTGGTAACCGGATCAAGATATTCTAGATTTTCTCCCGAATACTCTTGATGACGTTTTAAATCATAGTCAGTTCTAGAGGCAATTCCCCAAAGTTCATCAAATCCCCATGGGAAGTTGTATAGAACGTCTGTAGTAGCATTTGAATAAAATGATAATTTTTCAGCTGGATGGTCATAGAATTTAATTGATTCCGGTTTTAACCCAATTTCTACTAAAAACTCTTTCGCAAAGTTTTTCCAGTATTCAAACCATTCAATTTCTGTTCCAGGAATACAGAAAAATTCTAACTCCATTTGTTCGAATTCTCTTGTTCGGAAGACAAAGTTACCTGGAGTAATTTCATTTCTAAATGACTTCCCGACTTGACCAATTCCAAATGGAACTTTTTTTCTTGATGTTCTTACGATGTTTTTAAAGTTAAGGAAAATCCCTTGAGCAGTTTCTGGTCTAAGGTAGATTTCGTTGTTACTTTCTTGGGTAACACCTTGAGAAGTTTTAAACATTAGATTAAATTCTCTAATCTCCGTATAATCACAACTACCGCAGTTTGGACATTTTATCTTATGTTCGATAATATAATCATACATCTTTTGATAATCCCAACCATCTGCATCTACTTCGCTTTTTGAAGACTGGGCAATTAAATTATCCGCTCTGTGTCTTGCTTTACAAACCTTACAATCCATTAAAGGATCCTTAAAGCCAGCCACATGACCTGTGGCTTCCCAAACTTTCGGGTTTAAAAGAATCGAAGAATCGATTCCGACATTATATTTGTTTTGGGAAACAAAACGTTTCCACCAAAATTTCTTTATATTATTCTTTAATTCTACACCTAAAGGACCGTAATCCCAAGTGTTAGCTAAGCCACCATATATCTCTGAGCCTTGATAGACAAATCCATATCTTTTAGCATAAGCATTCAGTTGTTCAATAGTATATTTCAAAGCCATTTCCTCCGTTTTTTTCGCATACTAACTCATTATAATTATACTCTTTTTATGCCTTTAAGTCAAACCGATAACCGTGATTATATTTAAAAAAGAACTCATTAATAGCCAATAAGTCCTTTCAACATCTTCCTCGTCTTGGAAAAGTAATTTAGATGATATTCGTAATACTCATCTATTAAGTTTCGGATGTCTTTATAAAGTGATAAATCAATATCGATTTCTTTAGTCTTGTTTAGATCATGATAGTAGAGTTTTCTTATAGCTTGAACGGTTTGATTGTTATAGGAGTTCTCTTTTTGATGGTTCTTGCATAAGACACCGCCATCTTTAACACTGAAGGTTAACTCTTCTTTTTCTTCACAAACAATACAACTATTCAAGTTTGGATTTACTCCCAATAAATAAAGAAGTTTTAACTCGAACATATTAATGTAAGGAATATAGTTTTCTTCTTCTTTGATTAGGGGTAAGATTTTCAATAAAAAATTATAGAGTTTTTCATGATCGTGTTCATGGGTAGAAAAATAATAAAGCATTTCACTTAAAAAAAGACAGTAAGTGTATTTTTCTAAGGATTCATGTATTGAAGAATAATTACTTATAACTTCTCCGTCTCTAAGTGTTTGTAGGTTTTTACCAGAAACAATCAACTTAACTTGATTAAGGATTTTTGTGAGGTTTAAAAACGGACTCTTCATTTTTCTTGAGCCATGGACCAAAACCGATATTAATCCTTGGTCAGTATAAAGGTAGATTATTTCTGAACTCTCTTTATAACTGATTTTTTTTAGAATAATACCTTGGTATTCATTCACTTTCTTTTCCTCTATTCTATATCTTTATAGCCGTATGTTTTTAGGTAATACTCTCTATTTCTCCAGTTTTCTTCAACCTTACAGAAAAGTTCAAGGTAAATTTTCGAATTTAATAGAGCTTCAATATCGTTTCTTGCTGCGGATCCGATTCTTTTTAACATTGAGCCGCCTTTGCCAATTATAATCCCTTTTTGCGATTTTCTCTCAACTACCACTACTGCCATAATTTCAGTTAAATTCTTTTTGTTCTTCATTGATTCTAAATATACCATCACTGAATGAGGAACCTCTTCATGGGTAAACTCAAGAATCTTTTCTCTAATGAATTCTTGAATTAAGAAGGTTTCGGGACGGTCTGATATTTCACCATCAGGATAGTATTTCGGTCCTTCTAGAAGATACTTTTTAATATCAAGCAATAACAAATCAATATTATCGCCTTTTAAAGCAGATATACCGAATACGCCTTCAAAATTATAAGCTTTTTTATAAACTTCTACCGCTTCGTTTAAGCGATCGAAATCCGTTATAGTATCAAGTTTATTGATAATTAGAAATACTGGTGTTTTGATTCCTTGAAGTTTTTCCATAATTTTAAGATTATAATCTAAAACGTCATCATAGGCATTAATCATAAACATTACTAAGTCAACTGACTTAACCGTTGAAAGCGCAGCTGATGACATGTACTCGCCTAATTTGGTTTTAGCTTGATGGATACCAGGGGTATCAATAAAGATAATTTGTGAATTATCATCATTATAAATACCAGAAAATACATTTCTGGTAGTTTGCGGTTTATTGGAAACAATTGCGACTTTTTGTTTTAAGACTTGGTTTAAAAAGGTGGACTTACCAACGTTTGGTTCACCTATTATCGAAACAAAACCACTTTTAAACATTACAAATCCTCTTTTGAGAAACCATGAGGTAATAAATCTTTATTAAGAAGTTCTTTGATTTCACCTTTACTATTGGCAAAATATACTTTAGCTTCTGGTTCCATAAGTTCGCTCATTACTTGACGGCACGCTCCACAAGGTGAAACAAAGTAATCTTTGTCGGTATAAACTAAGATTGATTCGATATCTTCTTTTGTAATGCCTTGAGAATAAGCAGCGAATAGAGCTGATCTTTCAGCACAATTTGAAAGTCCGTAAGAAGCATTTTCAACATTTATACCTTTGATAGTTTCGCCATTTTTTAATTTTAATACCGCTGAAACTCGAAAATGCGAATATGGTACATAGGCATTTTTGATATTTTCTTTGGCTAATTCATACATTTTTTTCATAATTCTCTCCTAAACTTTGCTTGTTCTAGTATTTTATCCTGTAAGGAAAACATTTCTAATTCATCTTGTTCATTTAAATGATCATAACCTAAACAATGTAAGAATCCATGGATGGTTAAGAATGCAAGTTCTCTTTCAAAACTGTGGTTAAAGGCTAATGCTTGTTCTTTTGTTTTGTCTATAGAGATGAATACATCACCGATTTCTTCGCTATAATCATCATTTTCAAAACTTAGCACATCAGTTGGTTTATCTAGGTTACGATAATTCTTGTTTAATTCTTGGATTTCTTGATCGTTAATAAGGATGATGTTAATGATGATTCTTTCTTTTAATTTCAAGTATTTATAAGCTGTTTTTAAGGCTTTTAAACAAACTTTCTTATAGGTCTTATCTTCATTATATTGATTTATAAAATTAATTTTAAACATTTTCAAACCTCTTAATGATTGTTTGAACCAATGGATGTCTAACAACATCCAATTCATCGAAGTAAAGAATTTTGATATCATCAACATTTTTAAGAATTTGCGA
>CAZMMT010000004.1:0-6603 GCA_964567465.1 uncultured Candidatus Izemoplasmatales bacterium
AACTAATCGCATATCCAGAATTACAATCAGAAGCAATCAGAAGACTAAAAGTTGTTGATTTTCCAGCAATTGTCGCAATTGATTGTAACGGAAATTCAATATATTAGAAAACTAAAAGGCTTATTTTTAAGCCTTTTTTTATATAAAAAAAAGTGGCTTTCATTTAAAAGCCACTTAAATCTATTTATTCGGTCTCAATTAGCCCATATTTTCCGTCATCTCTTAAATACAAAATTGAAGTTTCTTTATCCTCGTTCTTGTATATGAAGAAGTCATGACCTAATAATTCCATCTGCGTCAAAGCTTCTTCGAGTGACAAAATTTCTAAAGTAATTCGTTTTTTCTTAACAGGAGATATTAATTCTTTTTCTAATTCATCTAAGTCAAAATCATCAGAGGCAAACGTATCTCTCAACCCTACTTTTTCTTGTAAAGACCGGTTCATCTTGTGTTTGTTCTTCCTTAGTTGCGCTTCCAATTTATCCACTGCTTTATCAATAGCGGCGTATAAATCGCGGTCTGATACTTCAGCTCTTAGAGTCAAGAACTTGATTGGAATCGTAATTTCTACCTTGGTCCCATCGCGATAAACTTTACAAACTACATAAGCTTCTAATTCTTCAGTAAAGATTTTATCAATCTTATGAAGTTTCTTTTCAATGTAGTTTCTGATCGCATCGGTAATCACAAATCCTGATTTGCCAACAATATCTAGTTTCATAAAATCACTCCTTTTTTTTATTTATATGACCACCTTTATTATAGCACTGATAAATTGTTAAGTAAATAAAGGTGGCTTTTTTATTCTAAAAATTTCCAATTCATAATATCTAGATATTGAAGAGAGAAGAAACAAATCCTCCTGAAGGAACTTAACAAAGGCCAATAAATAGCCATTTCCTTTATTAAAAAATCATCTATCATAATGAATAATTCATATTTTTCAAAGTCTTTTTTAAGTTGCTTGTAGATTATCTTTAGATTTCTCTCTAAATAGTTGCGTTGAACTAGATTTAACGGTAAATCATATAAATAAATATAATGAATTTCCCCTCCATCAATTGGAATAATTTCCTTGTTTATCTCTACTTTGTACTTAATTTCACATGATGGACAAATTTCTGGAAAGTAAAACAAGAATGAAAAACTATTATGTGTGTTAAAGTATTCTTCACAGATTTTACATTTCATGTTTTCTTTTATTGAACTCCACTATTTTTCTTCTTGATGTTATCATCGCATCGCTTTTCTCACTAGAAAAAAATAAGACTATTCCTTCATCTCCACTTCTTCCAACTCTGCCAGCGATTTGAATAAGTGTTGCTTCATTATATACTTTGTTTGCCGCTTCAATAACAATAACATTCACATTATTAAAAGTTACGCCACGCTCAAGGATTGTTGTAGAAATAAGAACTTCAAATTTTCCATTTTCAAAATCTTTCAACACGGAAGCTTTATATTTGGTTTCACTAGTAATCAGATCACATTCAATATTACTTTCAAGTAAGTATTCTTTAAAAATAATTCCCATTTTAATTGAAGGCAAATAGATTATCAGCTTTTTAGATGTCTCATTCAAAGATTTGATCGTTTCTATAATCCGGATGTCTTGATAATTATCAGCTTGGATAAATATAGGTACAGCCAAATCTTGATTATGAAACCTTCTTGGAATCATATAGAATGCAAGCTCTTTATTCTCTATTTTCTTTTGATATTTAGAACTAACTGTTGCACTCATATAAATATATAATGATTTTTCAGAAGTAGATTTTTTTACTAGTCTTTCTAAAAATATATTATCTACAAATGGAAAAGCATCTACTTCATCAATAATCATTAAATCAAATTCTTGGTAGAATCTAATTAATTGTTGCGGTGTAAGGATGATTAAATCAAATGTATCATCAAAACTAACACCTCCATATAAAGAACATACTTTAGTATATGGTAAATAAGACTTGATTCTAAGTGTCACTTGCTTAATTATCTCTACTCTAGGAATTACAAAAGCCACTCTCTTGCCTTTATTCAAAGCTTCTACTATCACTTCTAATACCATTTCTGTTTTACCAGCACCGCATACTGCCTGCAAAAAAGAATCGTTACCATTTACATAGTTTTGAAACAAAAAGTTGCTTCCTGTTTTTTGGAGATCACTTAAATCAAAACCAAGATTCAGTTCATGCTTCTTTTGACTTGTTTTCCTAACTTTTCTAATCAAATACATTGAACTATTTACTTCCTTATACAAAAAACAATCCAAGCAATATTCAACGCCCCTAAAGTCTTTTTTGGTGTTATTGCCTTCACATCGATTACAATGACCATTATCAACTGCTTTAATCCCAAAATCATAAAAATAATTGCTAATTCTTTCAATCATATTATCACCAATAAAATATTACTTTTAAATAGTTGCTTTTCTTTTAATTAAAGAAAAAAATAATCCTCAAAATGAGGATTATTTAATAACTATATTTACTAATTTATTTGGTACAACAATTATCTTAACAATTTCTTTTCCATCAATAAATGCTTGAATCTTTTCTCTACCTAAAGCAATTTTCTTTAGTTTTTCCTCAGCTAAATTATTCTCAACAACCATTTTATCTCTTAATTTACCATTGACTGAAATAATCAAGTCGATTTCATCTTTAACAAGTTTAGATTCATCATATTCAGGATACGTTTCAAAAACCAATAAAGTTTCATGCCCTAGCATTGACCATAGTTCTTCCGTAATATGAGGAGCAATTGGATTAAGCATTGTAAGCAAGACTTCATAATCAGATCTCGTTACTTTTTCTTGTTTATTATATTCGTTTACTAAAGTCATCAATTTAGCTATGGCTGTATTAAACTTCAAGTTTTCTAAATCATCACTAACACCCATGATAGTCTCGTGAATAACTCTTTCTAAGTCTTTTGAATATCCAACTTCTTCAGTTACATTTGGAAACATTCTCCAGATCTTATCCAAAAATCTTCTCGCACCTTTAACACCGGAATCATTCCAAGGAGTACTCATTTCATAATCGCTAATGAACAAAACGAATGTTCTTAATGTATCTGCACCATACTCATTTATGATCTCCATAGGGTTAACAATGTTACCTCTAGATTTAGACATTTTCTCATTATCTGAACCAAGAATTAAACCTTGAGCAGTACGCTTTTTGTATGGTTCTTTATGAACTACCACGCCTATATCATAAAGGAACTGATTCCAGAATCTAGAGTAGATTAAATGTCTTGTGACATGTTCCATACCACCGTTATACCAATCTACTTGACCCCAATAATTCATCTTTTCTTTTGAGGCTAATTCTTTGTCATTATGCGGATCCATGTATCTTAAGAAATACCAACTACTACCAGCCCATTGAGGCATAGTGTCAGTTTCTCTTCTCGCTTCTTTACCACACTTTGGACAAGTACACTTAGTAAAACTTTCAATGTTGGCTAGTGGTGATTCACCAGTGTCGGTTGGAATAAACTTTTCAACCATTGGTAAAGTCACAGGAAGATCTTCATAAGGTACTGGCACGATTCCACAATCATCACAATAAACAATCGGAATTGGTTCGCCCCAGTATCTTTGACGATTAAATGCCCAATCTTTCATTCGGTATTGAACTGCTTCTTCACCGATATTTTTTTCATTTAAAATCGAAATGATTTTTTCCTTGGCTTTTTCAACACTTAATCCATCAATCAAAGGACTGTTTACTAAAATACCTTGTTCTGTATCAGTGTATGCTTCTTTAGTTATGTCTCCACCCTTAATTACTTCAACTATCTCTAAATCATATTTTTGTGCAAATTCATAGTCTCTAGTATCGTGAGCAGGCACAGCCATGATAGCCCCTGTTCCATAAGTTATCATTACATAGTCGGAAATAAATACCGGAATCTCTTTATTAGTTATCGGATTAATTGCTTTGATTCCTTTAATTTCTACTCCGGTCTTATCTTTAGCTAATTCAATTCTTTCAAACTCAGTTTTCATTAGTGCTTGTTCTTGATATGCTTTAATTTCCTCAAGATTTTCAATTTTACCTTTTAAATGTTCAATAGCGTGATGTTCAGGAGCGATAACCATGAAAGTAGCTCCATAAATGGTATCCGGTCTTGTTGTGAAAACTCTTAGTGTCTCTTCTTCATTTGCAATCTTGAAATTAATATAAGCTCCTCTTGAACGCCCAATCCATTTTTCCTGTTCCATCCGAATTCTTGAATTAGATTCCAATTCGTCTAATCCTTTAAGCAACTTTTCAGCGTAATCTGTTATCTTCAAAAACCAAACGTCTTTTTCCATTTGAACAACATCATTATCACAACGATCGCATTTGCCTCCTTGTGATTCTTCATTAGATAAAACGACTTTACAACTTGGACAGAAGTTAACGTATGTTTTGTTTTTATAAACCAATCCATGTTCATAAAGTTTTAAGAATATCCATTGCGTCCATTTATAGTAGTCTGGATCCGTAGTATCAACAATTCTTTTGAAATCAAAGGAGAAACCCGCAGATTTTAATTGGTTGATGAAAGTTTTAATGTTTCTGTCAGTTATTATTCTTGGATGGATTTGATTTTGAATTGCATAATTTTCTGTTGGCAAACCAAAAGCATCAAAACCGATTGGAAACAATACATTCTTTCCTTCCATTCTTCTTTTTCTTGATATAACGTCCAAAGAAAGATAAGCTCTAATATGACCAATATGCATTCCCGCTCCACTTGGATAAGGGAATTCTACTAGACTATAGTACTTCTCTTTTTCAGAATAATCATTAGCATTAAAGTATCTGTTAGAATACCAGATATCTTGCCACTTTTTTTCAATTTTCTTTTCATCAAAACTAGGTATAAACTCGCTCATAAAATCATTCCTTTCTAAATAAAAAGTCCTTCACAAATATTTGTAAAGGACGAATTTTTCCGTGGTACCACCTTAATTCTGAGACTAATTATCTCAGCACTTAAAACTAACCTTTAACGCAAGTTAATTACGAGTTTTGCTCACGAGTTGCACAAAACCTACTCCATAGCCTAATTCAATCAAGGATTTTTGTTAGTTTTCACCATTCCTAACTCTCTTTTAAAAAAAATACACTCAATCTACTATTTCTATATCATCGTATTTACCTAATAATTATAACACAATAAGTACTATTTTCAAGCGAATTCAACTAATCTCCGTTTTTTTCATCTTCTTCGGATTCTTCTTCTTTATCGTCCTCGGTATTTGGTTGAGTCGGATAATATCCCTCACGGTTCAAAACCCTGAAATGAAGTTCTTTTTGCAATGTGAAAACGCTGCGATATGCAAATAGCATCAAAATAAAGAAGATTAATGTATCAAAATTCAAAAGATTATAGATGGCAAATAAGAAAGCCATCGGTGTTGCCGCAAATGTTAACATCTTAAAGATTTTCTTATAAGATATCATTCTTTTAAATTTCAAAAAAGGAATAGTTGAGATTAAAATAATAAATAAAATAATTAATATGTTACTGACAATTCCCATTAAAATACCAGCCGTTAAAATACTTGTACTTAAAGAAGAAAACATCATTTCAATTGAACCCACTTCGTAAAGTGTAAGAAATGCTATTGAACTGATTGATTGGCCTCCAATATATACTCTTAAACTTGAACCTTGAATCACAATCGCAAAATCACTTAAGGTTCCAGCTTCAGAAAGCGACATATCTTTATTAAGAAGATATACTTCAAAATCATAAATCTCAAAACTCTCTTTTGGATCATAATTTTCTCCTGAACAAACAAGTTCACTACTAATGATTTCGCAACTTGTAGTTTGTTCATTAGGAATTGTTGGTTTATTAGAAATATAAAAAACAAAAGTTGAAATGGACATTAACAAAACTAAAAATAAAATATATAGAAAAACAAAACCACCCTTTTTTTTGTGGTAGTTTATAATTTGTTTAGGATTTACTATACTATTTGCAAATACTTCAAACATCTTAATCACCTACTAGAGATTATTATAACATGTTTTATGCCAACATCAAGAAAAAAACACATTTTGAAAAATATCAGATTGATTTTTTTAGCTTGTACAAAACAAATAAATAATATTTAATAATCAATAATTATGATATAATTTTTCTAGGTGAGACTATGAATTACTTTACAGATGAAAAACATTACAATGCATTAAATAATTACTACCGTCACCGCTTCAATACCAAAGTCTATAAAATAGCTTTAAACGGTGACTTTACTTGTCCTAATCGCGATGGCTCAATATCAAGAATAGGATGTGTTTTTTGCACGGATTCTGGAAGTGGTGAGTTCGGTGGTAAAGTAAGTGATAGTTTAAAAATACAATTTGAGAAAATTAAAACAATGATGCAAAACAAATGGAAAGAAGGAAAATATATTGCCTATTTCCAATCTTTTAGTAACACCTATGGACCGATCGATAAGTTAAGAAAAATCTATTATGAAGCAATAAATCTCGATAAAGATATTATCGGTTTAAATATCGGCACAAGATCAGATTGCTTTAATGATGAAGTATATAAACTTCTAGAAGAGTTAAACCAAAAAACCTATTTAAC
>CAZMMT010000004.1:6703-38906 GCA_964567465.1 uncultured Candidatus Izemoplasmatales bacterium
TACGTTTATTAAATAAAAACATTATCATCCACAGGGTTACTGGTGATCCTGATCGCCAAGAACTAATTGAACCAAAGTGGACTTTAAAGAAATTTATCGTCAGCAATGAAATTGATAAATTAATGCGAAAGAATAATTTTTATCAAGGAGATTTATATGAATAAAAGAGCTCATATATCGGGTATATTTTTTAGTATAATATTCGGTTTCTCCTTTATGATGTCGAAAACCGCTATGAACTATGTAAGTCCTATGGGTCTAATTGCTTATCGATTTTTATTAGCATTCCTCGTATTTACAGTTTTGAGAATAACGGGAGTAATTAAAATTAAAATCCATTTAAAATCATTATTTTGGATTGTATTAGTGGCATTCTTCCAACCCGTACTTTACTTCATGTTTGAAACTTATGGATTAAGTTTAACGTCAAGCGCTGAAGCCGGATTAATGATTGCTTTAATTCCGATTATAGTTACCATCCTTTCTAGTATTATTCTAAAAGAAATACCTAAGTTAGCCCAAGTATTCTTTATAGTTTTAAGTGTTAGTGGCGTTGTTTTAATTCAGATCTTTAGATCTGGATTATCACTTGAATCTTCTAATATTGGTTACATTTTATTGTTTCTAGCGGTAATATCAGCCGCATTATTTAATATCGCTTCAAGAAATGCTTCTAAGCACTATAAACCTCATGAAATAACTTATATCATGATGCTTTGCGGAGCAGTGATATTTAATGTTATCTATATAAGAGAACTAATTATCGACAATCAATTAAGTTTATATCTCAGCAATCTAACTAATATCAAGTTAGTTTTACCAATTGCTTATTTAGGAATAGTGGCGTCAATATTTGGCTTCTTCTTAGTTAATTATTCTCTTAGTAAATTGCCAGCTCATATCTCAAGTATCTATTCGAATATCGCAACCATAGTCGCTGTTATCGCTGGAGCCATCTTCTTGAATGAAACCATTGAATTCTATCATATCATTGGCGGTTTAATGATTATCACCGGTGTATATGGAGCCGCTCGGATAAATTATCTTCGAAATCGGAAAAAGATAGTATGATTAAAATAACCGAATTAGCACATAGAATTATTGAAGAAAAAAGCCATATCAACATCGCTATTGATATGACTTGCGGTAGAGGTTATGATACTCTTTATCTCGCCAAGAAATCTAATAAGGTTTACGCCTTTGATATCCAAGAAGAGGCTTTGAATTCAACCTCTGCTTTATTGAAAGAAAACAAAATTGACAATGTAAAACTAATATTAAGCAACCATGATAAAGTCAGTCAATATGTTAAAGAAAATTTTGATGTTGCTATTTATAATCTCGGTTATTTACCGCAAGGAAACAAAGATATAAAAACTACCACTTCTTCAACAATCGATTCCTTAAAACAGTTGCTAGATTTGATGAACCCTGAAGGTATTATTATTATCGTTATTTATCCGCATAACCCCGAAGAAGGGGCTGCTATTGAAGAATTAGTTTTAAGTCTTGATTCAGACTATGATTGTTTAAGTTATAAAGTATTAAATAAAAAAGAGTGCCCATACATCATAACAATTAAAAAAGGATAGCCAAGCTATCCTTTATTTATTATCAACAAATGTATGATAAGTATCAAGTTTGAGAATCTTGACATAAATGTTGAATGGGAAGTAAGTAATCTTTTGATTGAAGACAATTACTTTACTATCTCTAACTCTTCTTAACTCTTCAAGATTTTGATATGTTTCCACGATGTACTTATTTTCTTCATCTTCTTTTTCTACAGTTTCATAAACCTCATCAATAAACTTGAGTAAATTTCTTTTCTCTTCGTGAGGCAATTGTTTGATTACAACATTATTATAAGGTTCTAATTTAGGATTCTCATAGAATTTATATAACAAATTAACAAGTTTTCTTAACTCAATTTCAAATTTGGAATTGATTCGGAAAACTTTTTTATATTCCTTTTGCAAATCTTTGATGATGAAAAAAGTAGCTACACCGATAATTACAACCAGTACCGCAACGAATATAACAATATCTAGAAAAATACTTAAGAAGGATAATATCATTTATCTCACATCCTTTGGCAAATACTGTTTTAGTATTTCAACCATATCTAACTTTTCCCAAGGAACTTCCACATCATCTCTACCAAAATGACCATAAGCGGCTACTTGCTTATATATCGGTCTTCTTAGATTCAATTTATCAATTATCGCTTTTGGACGCAAATCAAAATGCTTGTTTACTATATCTAGAATTTCAGTTTCGGCAATTTTTGCGGTACCAAAAGTATCAATCCCAACACTTAATGGTTTGGCTTCCCCGATAGCATAAGCTACTTGAAGTTCTACCTCGTCAGCTAATCCGCTCGCAACTATATTCTTTGCGATATAACGCATCATATAAGCAGCTGAACGATCAACTTTTGAAGGATCTTTTCCAGAAAATGCTCCACCACCATGATGAGCTCTTCCGCCATAAGTATCAACGATTATCTTTCTTCCAGTAAGTCCAGAATCTCCAGACGGTCCCCCAACAACAAACCTGCCTGTTGGGTTAATATGAATAGTTGTATCTTCAGTTATATACTCTTTAGGAATGATTGGCTTAATAACATTTTCAATAATATCTTCTCTAATTTGCTTATTGGTAATCTCTGGTGCGTGTTGTGAAGATATAAGAATATGAGAGAAATATTCACATTTTCCAGCTTCATCAAAAACCGCAGTAACTTGAGTTTTTCCATCCGGTCTTAGATAAGTTAAAGGACCATTTTTTCTTGCTTTAGCTAATTGCAAAGCTAGCTTATTAGCATAATAATGAGTGATTGGCATAAGCGTTGGTGTTTGATTGATTGCATAACCAAACATCATTCCTTGGTCTCCTGCACCTTGTTCTTTATCTTTATTTTCATTGACTCCCATAGCAATATCCGGTGACTGTTCGTTAATACAGACTAACACAGCTAAATTCTCTGCATCAAACCCATACTTCCCACGATCATAACCGATATTACTTACAGTGTCTCTAATAATCTTTTGCATATCAACATATGTTTTTGTGGTAATTTCTCCAGTAACTAAAACCAGACCGGTTGAAACAACTGTTTCTACTGCTACTCTGGCAAATTCATCTTCTTTTAAAATTGCATCCAAAATCGCATCTGATATTTGGTCACAGATTTTATCTGGATGACCTTCAGTCACAGATTCCGAAGTAAAATATCTGTACATAAATAAATCTCCTATTCTTGAGCAAACTGATAATAAATTGATTCGAAATCATCCGCGTACTTAACGAAACGATCAACTATTTGCGGATCAAAATATGGATAAAATTCTAATTTTATCAAATCAATCGCACGTTGATGTTTTAACTCACGTTTATAATTTCTTGGTTGTCTTAATATATCATAGATATGGCTTAGCAAAATAACTTGTGATTCGCGGTTATTTTGAATTCCATTCATTTCTTTTATAAAGTCTTGATTAGCTGTTTTTTCAAAATGAGCTCTGACAATATCTTCACCCTTTTTATCTAATTGAAGCCTTTTAATAATAACAGAACCTACTAATGTTTTTTCTCTAATCTTTTGATAGTCAAACTCATCTAAATGTTCTTTTTTATCAATATCAGCAGTATTCAATATTTTTTCTTTACCGATATGAATCATACAGTAATCATAGATTTCTTGGCAAAGTTTTGACGAGTATCCTAAGAAGTTTCCTAACTTAGCAGCCATTTCAGCAACTCTTTTAGCTGCTTGTGCAAAGTTAATTTCAATACTGTCTTCTCCACGTTGTTTATAAACTGTTATTACATCAAAAACATCAGAGACAACCGATTTAAAATCTTTTTCCATAGCTTGTCGTTTAAGAAGTTCTTGTTTTCTCTTATTGTTAATATCTTCAGATATTTTAACAGTTGAATATAAACCAATCATAAAGATTGCTAGAACTAGAGTTCTAAGTAACAAGTCTATCAAGATAGCTGCGTTGTTTGCGGATAAATAAGTCCACAATGCATTAAAATCGCTTGCATAATTATAAACTGGATAAAGAATAATAACATGAATAATTGTCATAACAACAATTGTAATTTTAAAGATAACGTTAATAAGTTTTGGATCTTGATATAACGCAATAACAACAAGGGCAAAATAAATCAAAGAATATCCAGCTTGTGTTATCGAGAAAAATCCCCCGTCCATAGCTTCTCCTAATGTCAGTCTCAGTTTAATATAAACTGTTACCGCCATCAGTAAAATATAAATTCCACTAACGTATTGTGCCATTTGCTGTTTTTGTAGTGTCATTGGTTTTTCCATGTTTAATCTTCTAACCAATCTACTCGCAAAGAACATTATCAAGAAAATAACAAATGTAACGATTAGGTTAACACTTTTATTTACACCTTCGGATCCTATGATTGTAAAGAGTAAAAATACAATATTGGTAACGAAAATAATGTTTCTGATAACTCGATTTTTTCGATATAAAACACTGGTTTCATCTAAGATATCAACCCCTGCCTCAAAACTAAAGCGGCTGACGAGAAAATCCCTAATCTTAGTGAAAAACTTAGGTGATTTTTTCTTTCCTGAAACTTCTAAATGTTTAGCATTAACTGCCACTTTATTTTCATCAAAACGATTTTTAAAAGAGGTGATTCTAAAAAAATCTACCAACTTCTCAATAAAACCTTTCTTCTTGATTTTCTTTTGAGAGACAGAGTCAAAATAATCGTCTATTTGTTTAGAACCTAAATTATTTAAATCACGATTCTTTTTAGAATCATTCTTTTTAAAGAAATCATCTAAGGTTTTTTCCCGATTATCCAAATTACTCCCTCCCTTTTTTAAAAGTTTTTTTAAGAAATCAGTATCTACTAAAACAATTGTGGTTCTTCGATTATACTAGGGTCTTTTCTCGCTTCGTTCTCATTTTCGATTTGTGCAACTCTAGTTGAAGCAGCTGCCGCAACAGCGCCAACGATGTCATCTAAAAATGTATGGCAAGCTTGTTTATCGCCTTTTCCATCATAATTCAGCTTCGCTACTATGCCTGGTTTATTAACATCAATATCACCAAAATTGGTTTTACCAATCGTTCCATATAGTCCAGCTAGTTCAATACCAAACAACTCATCAATTCCAAACATTCCTAAATCGGATGCTAAAATTGATTGAATCGGACCCTGAAAAGCATTTTCTTCAGTAAGGCGATCGATTTCAGCTCCTAATTGCAAGATATGAAAAACATCTCTTAATGATAAAATCTTTTCAACTGACTCCAAACACTCTTGGTAAGAAATACTGTCATTCCATTTTGACTGTTGACGAAAAGCAATTTCAGCAATTTCAGAAACTTTAACTCCTCTTTTGTTCAACATATCGATATTCATTTGTAACATTTCATCACGTGAAAATAAATTTCTATTACGATTCATAAATATTCACCTCTACTTTAAGTCATCGCACTTTTAGTACTAACTAGATATTATAACATAATATCAGTTAATTATAAATATCTCATTTCAAAATCTGTCCAGTGAAAAACATCTGTTTTCCTAAACCGTTCATGAAGGATTGAATATCCATTTCTTTTTTTCCTTCTAATTGAATTCGCTTCAAATTAACTACTCCCGAAGCAGTTTGAATCCATAATCCGGTTTTATCCGCTAGCACAACTTCACCGCTAATATTTGATAAGTTTTCATTCTTATATTCAACTTCATAGATTTTGATTTTCTTACCTTCAAAAATCATGTAGGCTATGGGCCATGGGTTTAACCCTCTTACAAAATTATAAATTTGTTTTGCACTTTTATGGAAATCAATACGTAATTCTTCATTCTTAAAATTGTAAGCGTAAGTAACAAGATTCGGATCTTGTATAATTTCTGTATGTTCGTCTTTTAAAAGTTTCTCTAATGTTTCTAAAAGTAAAGATACTCCAATAGCACTTAACTTATTTTCAATTGTTTTTACGTTGTCCGTATCTTCAATTTTAACACTAGCTTGAGATAATATATTACCGCTATCTAAAGCCTTTTCCATATATATAATACTGACTCCGGTTTCTTTATCGCCATTAATGATTGCCTTATGCATTGGGGACCCACCGCGATATTTTGGAAGCAATGATGCATGGACATTAATCGCTTGGAATTTACCGGCAAAAAGAACAGATTCAGGAATTAGTTGACCATATGCAGCAACGATTATCAAATCGAATTTACCATCGATAATTCTTTGATTATTCTTTTTAATAGAGACGGGTTGGAAAGTTTCTATCCCAAGTTCAACGGCCTTATTTTTAACTGGTGTTCCAGTTAAGATTTGTTTTCTTCCAACTGGTTTATCCGGTTGAGTTACAACCAAGTCAACCCCATACTTTTTATGCAAACCTTCTAATATTTCAACAGCGAAATCCATGCTGCCCATAAAACATATTTTCATTTTTTTCACCTACCCAACGTTTGAATAATTATCGACACTGATATATATATCTTCTTTAGCAAATTTATCAATAGTGTTATTAATTACTTCTCTAATATCTTCTTCATTTCTGTACTTAATCAAAACTGACGCTTGATATTTATTATTAATCTTCATGGTTTGATCCATCGCTGGGCCAAGGACAATGACTTTTCCTTCAAAGGTACGCTTTAACTCTTTAGCAATCTCTAACCCAGCAAAAAAGATATCTCTTATTTGCTTACCGCTAAGGATAACATTAATCAAATAATAAAATGGTGAATACCTTGCAATTCTTCTTATTTTCATCTCATGTAAATAAAAGCCTTGATAGTCATTATCGCAAGCATATTTGATAGCGTAATGCTCAGGATTCATTGCTTGAATGACAACACTGCCTTCAATATTTCTTCTTCCAGACCTTCCAGAAACTTGCATTATTAATTGAAATGTTTTTTCTGGTGCTCTAAAGTCAGGAACAAATAAATTAGAATCAGCTTGGATGATACCTACCAAAGTAACTTTTGGGAAATCTAATCCCTTAGCTATCATTTGTGTCCCGATTAATATATCTCCATCTTTACTGAATTTGTTCAAAATAATTTCATGGGCGTTTTTCTTTCTTGTCGTATCATTATCCATCCGGTAAACTTTAGCGCTTGGGAATGTTTCATAAAGATATTTCTCAATTCTCTGTGTTCCGCTACCCATAAAGCTCAGTTCAGTTGAACCGCATTTAGCACATGTATGAGGAGTTTTTTCTTCATGATTACAATAATGACATTTAAGTGAATGGGAAAACTCATGGTAAGTCAAAGATATGTCACAGTTAGGACATTTGAAAACATAACCGCACTCTCTACAAATCACAAAGTTCGCAAACCCACGGCGATTTATCAACAAGATTATTTGTTCTTTTTTACCCAGTCTATCATTGATTTCATCTGCTAGTCTCACTGATAAAGGTGAAGAATTTCCTTGTTTAAATTCCTGTAGCATATTCACTACTTCAACCCTTGGCATTTTTGCATTTAGGGCTCTTTCCTTGATTTCAAGAAGTTCGTAATATCCTTTTTTTGCTCTAGCGTAAGACTCGATATTTGGTGTAGCTGAACCTAATACAAGTGGTGCTTGATGTGTCTTAGTTCTTCTTTCTAAAATATCAACTGCGTAATAAATTAAACCTGTAGTTTGTTTATAACTAGACTCGTGACACTCATCGACAATTATCAAACCAATATTCTCTAGTGGAGCGAAACAAGCGCTTCTAGCTCCAATAACAATTTTAGCTTCTTTACGAATTATTCTTCGCCATTCATCATACTTTTCTCCACTTGACAATCCTGAATGTAAAGCCGCCACAAGGTTAGAAAATCTTTCTTTAAATCTTGATATCATCATTGGCGTTAAAGCAATCTCAGGCACAAGCAATAAAACGCTTTTGCCTTCGTCGATGACGTCTTCAATAGTTTTAAGATATATTTCTGTTTTTCCAGAACCCGTAACTCCATGAAGTAAAAAAGTTTTAGTATTATTTTTTGAAGAGATAATCTTTTGATATACTTCCTCTTGAACTTGATTTAAGGTAATCTGTCCTTTATTAGAAGAGAACTTGGTTTCTACATTACGATAGACTTCCTTCTCAAAAATTTCAAGATAACCATTTTTTTCTAAAGTTGATATTACTGAATCACTTATTTCAGTTTTCTTCTTTAAAACTATGTATAGTTCTTCCTTATGATTTGAAAGATAAGAAAGAACTTTCAATTGCTTTTCAGTGACTTTTTCAATTGGTTTATTAGTAAGTTTAACAAAGCGTTTGGATATATTCGTTTGTTTTTCTTTTATATCATAACTTTGGACAAGATTATTCTTCTTTATCTCTAAATTGATTAAAGAATAGTATTCTTCTTTTATGCTATCAAGTGAAATTTGTTTTTGATACTTGAAAACTTCTTTTAGATCAGCATCTAAGTTTGCATAGTTTTTTACAATTATCTTCGGCTTATAAACTACTTTTAGCGCCGATGGCAACATTGTTTCTAATACCGTAATCATCAAGTCGTTGCTTTCTAAAGAAATTTCCTTAGCTAAATCAATTAACTCTTTATTCAAGTATGATTCTAAATCTAAAACTTTGGCAATTGGTTTTAGTTCTTTTTTAAACTCAGTTTCTTCAGAAAAGCCAAGAACAAACCCCATGATTTTACGATTTCCAAAAGGTACAACAACTCTCGCTCCAAGTTCAATAAAGTCCCTGAAAGCTTCAGGAACAAAATAATCATAAGTCTTATTAACATTTTTAGACTTAACGTCGACTAGAACTTGAGCAATCATCACCATTCTCCTATAAAAACATTATACCAAATAATGATTAACAAATAAATAAAATCCCTATCTTTTAAAAATTGTTAATCAATTGCATTTATTAATGATAAAAGTTATAATATTTGTGACAAATAATAATTTAAGAAAGGATTATATTATGAACAACCAAATATACAACAAGGATGAAGTCTTAGTCTTCGCTCTCGGTGGCTTAGGAGAAGTCGGAAAGAACATGTATTGTGTTCAGTACGACAGCGAGATTATCATCATCGATTCTGGCCTTTTATTTCCAGACGAACATTTGATGGGTATAGACTATGTGATTCCTGATTATTCGTACTTGATTGAAAATGAAGATAAAATCAAGGCTTTAGTCATTAGTCACGGTCATGAAGACCACATTGGTGGTATTCCCTTTTTATTACGACAAGTATCCATCCCAGTAATCTATGCCTCTGGATTGAGTCACGGATTAATTCAAGCTAAGCTAGAAGAAAGAGTTGACTTTCCAGTTAACTTACAAAAATATGTTGAGGAAGACATCTTAGATTTAGGTAATATTAAAGTTACCTTTTTTAGAACCAATCATTCAATTCCCGATTCCTTTGGTTTAAAGATTATGACCCCAGTAGGAAATATAATTCATACCGGTGATTTTAAGTTTGACTTTTCGCCAACGGGTAATGATTCTAACTATCAGAAAATGGCAAGAATTGGTGAAGAAGGCGTTTTATGTCTTTTATCCGACTCAACTAATGCGGAATTGGAAGATTTTACAACTTCTGAAAAAGTTGTTTCTGAAAACATCAAAGAAATGTTTGAATCAATTGACGGCAGAATTATCATCTCAACATTCGCTTCAAATATTCACCGAATCCAACAAATTGTCGAAGCTTCAGTTTTCACAAATCGTAAGATTGCTGTTTTTGGTAGATCAATGACAAAGAATATCGATGTAGGATATAAGTTAGGATATATTAAAGCGCCTAAAGGTACTTTCATTTTTACTAGAACCAAATCAGAAATTAGAGATAAGAATCTTACAATTCTTTGTACTGGATCTCAAGGCGAACCATTAGCTGCTCTAACAAGAATCGCAGCTAACACTCATCGTCAAATCTCTCTTATTCCTGGTGACACAGTTATTCTATCTTCTTCTCCTATTCCAGGAAATTTAGAAAGTGTTAATAGAACAATTAATATGCTTTACAAGCGCGGAGCTAATGTTATCACCCAATCACCTTTTGCTGATGTTCATGCATCAGGTCATGGTGGTCAAAATGAACTTAAGCTGATGCTTAAACTAATGCGTCCTAAATTCTTTATGCCAATCCATGGTGAGTATCGAATGTTAAAACTACACACTAAATTGGCAATCGATACCGGCGTTAAAGCAGAGAATACTTTCATCATGGAAAATGGCGATGTTCTAGCTTTATCTGAGGATAAGGCTTATATAAAAACCAAGATAAAAACTTCTGATGTCTATGTTGATAGCGAAAGTATTGGCGAGGTAGGTTCTTTAGTTTTAAAAGACCGTAGAGAACTTTCTGAAGACGGACTTCTGTCAGTAATCTTAACAATATCACAAGAAAACTATGAAGTCATGTGTACTCCTAATATCATATCTAGAGGCTTCATCTATCTAAAAGAAAATGATAAGATGACCAAAGATATGCAAGAGATTATCTTAGACGTTACCGATAAATATTTAAACCCTAAACATAAACTTAATATGTCAGGAATAAAAAATGATATTATCAAAGCTTTAAGAAAATACATCTCAGAAGAAACAAGAAGAGAACCAATGATTATGCCGGTTATTATGGTGTTATAAAAATAGATGACGAATTTCGTCATCTTTTCTTTATATTACATTCACTGTCATTCGATTATTACATACTTCTTTAAAACCATAAAAGATTTCTTTAGTTACCAAAGCATCTTCTAATGCGTCATGCTTTTGTGTTGTTAAATCTTCGTTAGAGTAAATATTATAAGCGTTAAATAAACCTAAATCATTTTTTAATCCGAAATATAACTTATGCAAGTTTAATAAATCAATGAATTGCATATGTTTTGTAAAATTGTTAAGCTTATGAATTCGGTTTAGCTTATTTATTTCTAATTGATCATTCTTACCCCATACGTAGACGATTGGGTTATATTTTTTTTGAATCTCCCATAAATTCTTATGAAGAAACTCATAAGTATTTCCACTATCTACACTGCTTTGATCAATATGCAAGAATTTTTTGGTTCTAATTGAGATTTCTGGAACTAACTTCGGTTTTATATAACTTGAAAATTCTTCAAGTTTATTGCCATTTTCATCGGTTACAATGTAACCAACTTGAATAATCTCGGATACAAAGTTTTGATAATTACTATATGGTGGCATACTCATCTCGAAGTCAATAAAAAGGCGATTACGATTTTGATTTACAAGTGATTTTATCCCTGATTTTATGATTGATATATCATAATATATCGTCGGTTTATTCTTGTTAGGAGCTAGCAACTTGTCTATCGCCACAATGTTTTGCACTATAAGATCTCGGTATAATCGCTCTTGGGATTTAATCGTCATAAAAATATAAATTCCCGGTTGAAAATACTGCATGAATTGTTTGAACATTGATTTGCTCATATAATAAAATTTTATTTTTTTTGCATGTCTAATCGCTATTATTCTTTTTGATTCAATTACACCATGTATTATTCCAAAGATGTACTCTTCCAAAATCAATCACCCTCTTAATTCTTAAGTAGTTTGTTTTAATGCTAGATAGATATTATCTATAGCTTCTTCACTAATCTTCAATTCTTTTAATTCTTCTCTTGAGGCATTTTTAATATTTTCAAGCGTTTTGTACTTTTTAAGTAATTTATTTTTCGTAACTTTGCCCACCTTAGGTATGGTATCGAGTATCGATCCATAAATTGTTTTATTTGAAACGCTTCTTTGGAAGCTAATCGCAAAGCGATGAACTTCCTCTTGCATCTTATATAGCAGTGAGTAAAGATTAGTATGCTTATCTAATACTATCTCCAGTTCAGCTTTAGTGATAATTGCTTCGGTCTTATGTCGGTCATTCTTTTTCAAACCGATAACTGGAATATCAAAGTTTAATTCGTTCAAAACCTGCTTAGCGGCTCTTAGCTGAATTAATCCGCCATCGACAATAATTAGGTCAGGTTTAGGTAAATCGTCCATTAGAACCGCCTGATATCTTCTATAGACCACTTCTTTCATCATCTGATAGTCATCTGCTTGAGTAGTTGTCTTAATTTTATATTTTCGGTATTCATTCTTATCAGGTAACCCATTAGTGAAAACAACCATAGCACTTACTAGATTTTGTCCTGAGGTATGTGAGTTATCAAAGATGTCTATCCGCTTTATCGAATCGATATCTAAGATATTTTCTAACTCCGTTAAAGCACCTATCGTCTTCTTCTCTTTATTTAAGAACGCTGATAAATTGTTGTTCAAATGGGATGAAGCGTTCTCTAAAGCCATTTCCAGTAGTTTAACTTTTCTTCCTCTTTGAGGTGTAATTATGATATTGCCTAATACTTCATCAAACAATTCATAGTTATATCCATGTGGCAATAATAACTCTTTTGGTAAAGGATTCTGTTCATAGAATTGTGCTAAATATGTCAACAACACTTCTTCGACAATACCATAATAGGTAAAGATTTTAGATTTGGAAAACAATAATTTCCCGTTTCTCATGAATAAAATATTGATCGAAACATAATTATCATAGGTAACGAAATTAACAATATCTCGATCGAGATTATCATTGAAAATTACTTGTTGTTGCTCAGTCGTTTTCTTAATGGCGATAATTAATTCCTTACATTCTTGAGCTTTCTCAAATTCAAGTCTTTGAGAATAATGGGTCATTTTCTCTTCATACTCATCAATAAACTCTTTAGTATTTCCCGAAAGAAAACTTCTTACTCGTTTTATTAAGTCTTTATAAGTATCTTCACTAACTTCAAACTCACATGGACCAAGACATTGTTTTATATGGTAATACAAACAGACTTTCTTAGGAAACTTGGAACATTTTCTAAAAGGAAAAATTGTATCTAATAACTTTACGGTCTCATTCGCATAAAAAGCATTAGGATAAGGTCCAAAGATATTACCTTTTTTCCCAACAACATCTCTCGTTGTTCTAATGATTGGATGTCTTTCATTTGTAACTTCAATATAAGGATAAGTACTATCACTCATTAGTTTAATGTTATACTTTGGTAAATTTTTCTTGATTTGCGCTAACTCAAAAAGAAACGCTTCTTTCTCTGTTGTGGTTATGATAAAAGTTAAATCATCGATGTCTCTAACTAATCTAGTTGTTTTTTCATCATGGGCACCGACAAAATAAGAACTCACTCTTCTTTTTAAGTTCTTTGCTTTTCCTACATATATGATTTTACCTGTGACATCCAACATTTGGTATGTACCAGGTTTTTCTGGCAACTGACTTAACTTATTTCTTATTTTTTCGTTCATACTATACAAATTATATCAAAAAGATATATTACTTGCAATTGAAAGAAAGACTGTAGTGATTTATTTCCACTACAGTCTTTTTTTAATTACTTAATTTTTCTAATAATATTGTCAATTTTTTGTCCACGATTATATGATTCATCGTATTTGAAAATTAAAGTAGGCACTTTACGCATTTTTACTCTTTGAGCTATTTGATTTTTTATAAAACCATTGGCTCTTTCTAATGCGTCATGAGTTTTTTCTAAAACTTTTTCATCGCCATACACAGTGTAATATACATACATATAAGATAACTCATTGGTAATCTTTACACCTGTTATCGTAATGAAACCTAAATTGTCTTTAACTTCATCTCTTAGAATCTCTGTTACTACGCGTTGAACATTAGTTTCTAAATGACTAACTTTTGCCATTATTCCACCTCTTTCATCATGTAGACTTCAATTACATCTCCGATTTTTAAATCATTGTAGTTTTCAAGTGTTAAACCACAGTCATAACCTTGTTTAACTTCTTTAACATCATCTTTAAATCTTTTTAGTGACCCAAGTTTACCTTCAAAGATAATTTTTCCGTCACGAACCAATTTAACGATTGAGTTTTTCTTAACAACACCACTTGTAACCATACAACCAGCAATTGTGCCGACTCTTGAAACATTATAAGTTTCTCTGACTTCAACTTCACCGATAACAGATTGTTCAAACACTGGATCTAAAAGACCTTTCATAGCGGCTTCAATATCGTCTAGCGCTTCATAGATTACGCGGTAAGTTCTAATCTCAACACTCTTTTCTTGGGCGAGATCACGTACTGTGCTTGGTGTACCAACACCAAAACCAATAATGATTGCTTCAGAAGCCTCGGCCAATAAAACGTCAGTATCAGTAATCGCACCAACACCGGTTCTTACGATATCGATGGAAGCTCCTTCAACAGTAATTTTATTTATTGAACCCTTGAATGCTTCAATAGAACCTTGAACGTCAGCTTTAATGATAAGTTTTAATTCTTTTAACTTACCTTCAGCACGTTTGAAGAAATCTTCTAAAGAAACAGCTTCTTTATTTGAATGTTGTTTATCAAATTGTCTTTGTGCTCTTTCTGTAGCAATATCTCTAACAGTTTTTTCATCATTGAAAACTTTAAAAGGATCCCCAGCACTTGGAACATCAGCTAAACCGATAATCTCAACTGCTTGTCCTGGTAAAGCTTTAGAAATTTGTTTTCCAAGATCATTAGTCATTGCTCTTACTTTTCCATAAGTTGAACCAGCAACAAAGTTATCAGAAACTTTTAATGTTCCGTTATCAACTAAAATTGTTGCTACTGGACCTCTACCTTTATCGAGTTTTGCTTCAATAACTGTTCCAACAGCTTCTTTTTTAGGATTAGCTTTTAACTCGAGCATTTCTGCAACCAATTGAATGGTATCAAGCAAATTATCAATTCCTGTTCCTTTTAAAGCCGATATCAAGCAATAAGGTGTGTCACCGCCCCAATCATCTGGAAGAAGATTCAGGTCTGCTAACTCTTGTTTAACACGGTCAGGATTAGCGCCTGGTTTATCCATTTTATTAACAGCGACGATTATCGAACATTTTGAAGCTTTTGCATGATCAATCGCTTCTCTTGTTTGTGGCATAACGCCATCATCAGCCGCAACTACTAAAACAACAATATCAGTGATTCTCGCTCCACGTGCACGCATTTCTGTGAAAGCGGCATGTCCAGGAGTATCAATAAATGTAATCTTTTGACCATTTTTTTCTACTTGGTAAGCCCCGATATGTTGGGTTATTCCACCAGCTTCAGTATCAACAACTCTTGCATTTCTAATGTTATCTAGCAATGTTGTTTTACCATGGTCAACGTGACCCATAATCGTTACTACAGGAGGACGATTAACTAAATCTTCCGGTTTATCAGTATCTTCCATTTCATCAAAACGAGTAACGTCAGTTATGACTTCATCTTGAAATTCAAGATTATATTCCATCGCTAATAATTCTGCATTTTCACGACTTATTTCTTGATTTTGATTTGCCATGACTCTTAAGAACATTAATTTCTTAATAATCTCCGTTACCGGCTTATCCATTTCTTCAGCTAATTGTAAAACTGACATTCCAGGCTTATATGTTACGTGAGTTTTAGTTGGCTTATCTGTTTTTTTCTTCTTATTGATTAGATTGTTTTCTTTTTCAATATAGTCTTCTTTGTTCTTGTTAAACTTCTTTTTGGCTATATATTTCGACATATGACCACCTCTTCTTTTTTAAAAATTGTTTACATCTTCATTTTCTCCGCAAAACCCTTATCGATAATCGCTATAACCTTGCGGTTGTTTTTACCAATTGCCTTACTTAAGTCATCGGTTGATAAATCATCGATCAGAGGAATTTCATAAAATGAAGATTTGTCTCTTACTCTTTTTTGCGTATTAACGCCAGCGTCACTAGCTAAAAAAACTAGTTTAGCTTCCTTTGATTTAATTTTTTCTAAAGAAAACATCTCTCCAGAAACTAATTTTCTCGCTCTTTGACATAAACCCAATAGGTTTACTACTTGTTCTTTATTCATCATTCAAAGCCTTTAATAAATCCTCATAGATACTCTCTGGAATGTCAGTTTCTAAATGTCTTTTTAAAACATTTGATTTCTTTGCTTTTTCAATAACTAAAGCGTCTTTTGATACATAAACACCTCTGCCATTAGCTTTCCCAGTTTTATCATAGATAACCACTCCCTCTGGAGTTCTAACGATTCTCATAAGTTGTTTCTTTTCAAATCTTTCTCCAGTTACTACGCATTTGCGCATTGGGATTTTTCTTGGTTTCATTTATTTCACCTTCTTTAGAATTTAATACCTTGCTCCAAAGCATCAGCTTCTGGTTTGATATCAATCTTCCATCCACATGATTGCACTGCTAATCTTGCATTTTGACCTTTTTTACCAATTGCTAATGACAATTGATCATCAGGAACGATTGCTAAGGCTGACTTGTCTTTAACGTTGATGATAACTGCGATAGTTTTAGCTGGTTGAATTGAATTCGCAATCAATTCTTTTGGATCGTCACTATATTTGTAGATATCCATTTTTTCGCCATTTAAACTATCGATAACACTTTTAATTCTAACGCCATTACGACCTAAACAAGCTCCAACTGGATCAACATCTGGATTATTTGATGCTACACACACTTTACATCTGTCTCCTGGATCTCTTGCTAAACCGATAATTTCAATAACGCCATCCTTAAGTTCAGGAATTGCATTTTCCATTAAACGCTTAACCAAATTACGATCAGTTCTTGAAACATAAACCTTAGGTCCTTTAGTAGTTTCTTCAACTTTAGTTATATAAACGCTGATTCTATTACCAACAAATAAATCGCTTGGCAACAAGTCTCTTGAAGGAATTGAAGTTTCTGTGTCTTTTCCTAAAAAGAGCGTTACGAATTCATCACTGATTTGAACAATCTCAGCACTTATCATCTCACCAACTTTATCAGTGAAATATTCCATATTTCTTTCTCTTTCAAGCTGTTTCAATCCTTGCGTCAACATTTGTTTAGCGGTTGAAGCTGCTAATCTACCAAAATTCTTTGGAGTGATTTTTTCTTCAATGATATCACCGATTTTTGCGGTTTTCTTTAATTCTCTAGCTTCCGCAAGTGTGATTTGTGTTCCCGGTTCAGCTTCCGGATCAATTTCTGAAACAACCAAAGACTTAGCCACTAAAGTAATTTCGGCTTTTTCTTCATTAAAAACAACTTCAGCGTTTTGCTTACCGTTATAAGCTTTCTTATAAGCATTAAGCAAACCTCTTCCAAATACTTCTAAAATTTTCTCTTTCGGAATATCTCTGTCTTCTGCTAGAACTTCTAAAGCTTTAAAAAATTCTTTACTTGTCATTTTTCTCTCCTAAAACTTGATTGCTAATCTAATCAGATTAACATCAATATAATTAACTACTATTTTTTTATTCTTACTATTTAAAAGAGTTAAGTATTCACCGTCAAAAGCAATTAACTTTCCCTCTAATTTTTGTTCATAGGTTTCAAGGTATACAAATCTATCAACTGATGCTTTAATAGCTTCTTTACTTCTAAGTTCTTTCTCAGCTCCTGGAGAACTTACTTCAAGCATATATTCATGGTCAATTGGATCAAGTTCATCAATATATGGATCGATTAAGTGGGTTGCTTCAACAACATCTTCCATCGTCACCCCTTTTAATGAATCAATATAAACTCTCAACACCGGATCTTTCTTATTAGGAATATATTCAATATCGTATAATTCATATGGGGTTTTTTCAAGAAATTCACTCAACTTCTTTTTCAATGTATTTAAGTCCATAATTATCCATACCTTTCATTAAAAAGAGAGGGAACGACCCTCTCAGTTAATTCTTATGCAAAAATATTATATCATAATCGTCTAGTCATTTCAAGAATTAAATCTAGAATGTCTCGATAATTAATGCCTATTAGTTACTAAGCTTTTGTTTTAACATTAATAACGATATCTTGATACTCAGGATGCTTCTTGAACCAACTTATAGCATATGGACATTTAGCAACGATTAAGAGGTTTTTTTCTTTGATAAAGTTATATGCTTCAAGCATCATATCAGAAGCGATTCCTTGGCCTCTCAAACTTTCATCAACATAGACATGATTAACATCAACTCTTTTTTCATCTCTTGATGGAAAAGTAACTTCTGCTAAAAGCAATCCATCTTCTCTTTTTGAATAAATCTTATTATCTTCATAAATTAATTTTAAATCCATTCTAATTCACTCCTTTACTAATTTCATACATTATTATACTGCCGGCAACGCCAACATTAAGCGACTCCATATTTTGCATCTTAATTTTTATTTTATTATCAACTAAATTTAATATTTCTTGATTGACACCTGTTCCTTCATTACCTAAAATCACACCGATTTTTTTAAAAGAAAAATTAATATCTTCTAAAAAAACATCTGATTTTAAATCTGTGACATAGAATCTGAAATTTCGATTTTTTTGTAAAAATTCAATTATTTCAGTATTAATCAGATTCAATTTAAACACTGCGCCTTGTGAACTTCTAATGACTTTATCATTAAAGAAATCAACTGAATTTTCCGCAATTATTGTCTCAAAACCAAATGATGAAGCTGATCTCATTAACGTGCCGATATTTCCCGGATCTTGGACATTATCCAAGATAAGAATTTTATCTGATAAAGCTTTTTTAATTGGCAGTTCACAAACGCCGAGTATACCTTGTGGACTGGGTAAAACTGATAGTTTCTTAAGGACATTTTCGGTAACTTGATAACTTTCAATATCCTTATAAGGACACTCTTCAACATAAAATATCTGTTTCAATAATCCAGCATTATATGCTTCTTGAACCAAGTGATAGCCTTCAATTAAAAACTGACTTTTTTCTTGTCGATACTTTTTTAGTTTCAGTTTTGTTATATCTTTGATTAAGTTATTTTGTATTGATGAAATCATGTTTGACATATTATCAATCTCCTATATTTATTCTACTATAAACACGAATAAATTTCATTGCATTTGCAAGAAAAAAGCTAGTAAGTTTTTTTACTAACTTTTTTACATATTTTAAATTATCTTTTAACTTTCAGCTTTGTCTAAATAATAGGATATTAATTCAATGTTATTATAGTTAAATAGCAACTCCGGTACATAATAATTTAAAAAATCGAATCTTTGGGCTGTATCAATAAGCGAATCATATAATACTTGATATCCAGGATGATAGTTTTCATCCTCATCTGTATAGCCAAAAAATAATTCGTTCAGATGTTGCATAACAGATTTACCATCAATCATTTCAGTCTCCAAATCAGGGTAACTGAGGACTTGAGTAAAATTATAATTCATTTGGTATAGTTCATAGATCGGAATCAATACATCTATTATAACTTTTTCTTCAGCAGAAAATTCATTATAAAGCCCAGTATATGTTTCAAGATAACTCTCGACATTTTCTAATGATATATATAGAGCATAGACATAATCTTCAAAAGCGCTTATTAAGTTTCCATACTGTTCATAATCTAAAACATTAAAATCTGCTGCTGCAAAAGCATCCTCATAATCTCGTTCGTACTCGACAGTTTGTGTATGATAATCCCACCATTCCTGGCATTCGCCATTTTCATTTTCAGAAAGTTCGCACAAGGCTGTAGCAGCTTGTTGCCTATAAGTAAGATCCTGCGCTACCCCTTCATATAATAATGGTGCAAGTTCTAACTCGTTCTGATATTCTACGAGCATATTGCATAAATAAGGGTCGCCAATTTCGTATAAATATCCCATGAATTCAAGTAGTTTATTGGCTAACATTCCAATATCACCATTTTCATTATGATAAAAATATTCATGAAATGCCTCAATTTCTTCAAGTATTGCCAATTCTGGATCAGCGGCTTCAATTCCTACTTTTATACTTTTCGCAATATTTAGAACATCAAATAATTCGTGTTCAGATACGGTGTTGTAGTTTTCCAACATATAATCAATAATTTCTTGTCGAGTTACAGGGTTAGGAATCCCTGTTAGATTTTGAACAAGATTACCAATTGCGTTAGCATTATAGTTGGACACGGAGACATAATCTCTACTATACACAGCATATACAGTCTTTGTATACGTAATATTGATGATTTGATCATCCCAACCGATAAATGTATATGTGTAAAGCAAATAATTAGGTCTTCCCGGTGGAGTAGGCGCTATCCCAGTAGCATTAAAACCGTATATAACAGTTTCTTGATGTAATAGGGTTCCATCCCAATCTCTAAAAATAATATCAATTTCTTGTGGTACATCTGTGGTGTCAGGATTTGTAGTCTCAGTTGCAGTTCTTGTAGTAGTATCCGTTTTTTGAGTTGTGATTGTTGTTGTTAAAGTGGGATCGTCAGTATTTGTGGTTGGATCATCAGCCCCTCTAAAAAAATCACATCCGGCAAAAATAAAAATAAATAAAAACGTTAGCAAAAACAAGAATGCTCTTTTTTTCATAATCAACTTCCTTTCTTTTTTTTATTAAAAACCGAGCAATATTTAGTTTAGCTTCATTTACACCTTATCACAAAAAACTAATAATTACCACCTAGCCAGGGAAATTCAAATAAAAAAGTGAGCTTATAATAACTGCTCACTTTAATAATTTTTATAAATCTTAATCCACTACTTCAGGACTTTCTTCACTTTCCACAGTAGAATCTACTGGTTCTTCAGTATAGTTATAATCATGATAATATAATTCGTTAAATACTACACTATCCACAAAGTTGAATTCATCGTCCATATTGAATACTTGGATTTGTGAATAAGATAAAGTGTAAATATAATTTTCGATCATCACTGCTTTTTCAATGGTATCAAAATAATTATTTACTTCATCTGTGTGTTGTAACTGCGCTACTAATTCTAAATCGCCTGCATGATGAACTTTAAATACATACATCATTTGGGAATAACGATAATAGTTTTGTGAGTATACAGATACAGGAACTGCGATATAAGTGAAATCTTCACCTTCAGGAGTGAAATAGATAAATGCTTTGTGATTCCAACCTACTGATGAATAAGAGTATTCGCCTTCAACAAAGTATGTTTCCAGGTTAACCACTGTATCAGCGGAAGTTTCATATAAGGCAATCTTTACTCCAGTAAATCTTGTCCAGCCGTCACTGGTTTCCGCTTGTCTACCCACGCCAATCATTAAGTTATCAGTAATTTCGTGTAAATAATCACTAACTCCTTCTTCATACCATTCGCCAAGCACTTCAGGATTTTCTGGATCTGACAAATCTAATTTATATAGTGGGTCGACACTAACAAAAGTAACTACATATGCAGTCTCTTGAGAAAATCTAACTGCATAGATTCTTTCACCCGGTTTTCCAAGACCAGTCAATTTAGAAATTTCAGTCATCTCGTCATCTGTGGTCGCATCTAACAAGAATAAAGTGTTTGTTATTATTGTTTGTTGATTGGTATATTCATAACCAGTAACTGCGATTCTAAATACTCCATCGTATTCATCCATTGAGAATTGATTTAGTGGACTGCCGTCAACTTGCCCTAAAGCCTTATAACTTAGTTCATGATCTTCTAGTTCAAACCTTAAGATAAATACATAGTTTTCATAAGTGTTTGTTTGTTCAATATATTGGTACTTATAAACTGTAGCATATAAGTTGTTAGCACTCATATAAGTTTGATAAGTACTTCCAAGATAAGCTTTTACTAAAGCATCTTCATTATCTGTAACATCAAAAGATGCAAGCATTAAATATGAAAAGTCTTCAGCGTTATTTGGAATAAAATAGATGCTTGAAGCTGGTAAATCAATCATTTCATCACTAACAACAGAATCATAATACTTAGGAATAAATGTTTCTTCATCATAATAATATCTAATTGAATAATTATTTAGAACTAAGTATAAGTGTCCATCTATCATTCTTGATGTGGTTAAATAACTTGAATCGAATTTAAGTTCTCTAGCTACTTCAACATCATTAGGGTTTGATACATCCAAGACTGTAATCATGGTTCCATTAACATAATGGTAGTAGATTGGATACCAATAATCCTCTTTTGCATCATCTGAATCTTCTGACGGTTCAACTGTAGTGCCATCTGGCAATGATGAATCGAAATAAGCATAATAACTTCCTAATAACACTACTTTATCTTCATAAAGATATAGGCCGCTAAAGTATCCGTCTGGATATTCATATGTATAAGTAATCTCTAAAGTTTCCGCATCAATCATGAAGAATTTATTGCCTGATACAATATAAATAAAATATCCGTCTGTAAGTATCGTATCGGCTTCATTAACTCCTTCTACTTGATCGTTTGATGTAGAGTGGTCTCGTTCTTCTTGATCACCAAAATCAACGCTATCATTAGTTGGAGCGTTAACTTCAGGAGACCCGGATTCTAAAGCCGCATCAGTATTAAACATGTAATAACGATTGTTGTTTAGTTCATAAAAATCACCAAGATAATCCTTCAATTGCTCATATGAACTAAAAGCCCCAACATTATCACCTGTTGGCGTAATTTTTTCAGTTGTAGTTTTTTGTGAACAAGAGATAATAACGATTGATGAAAATAGTGCTATAAATAGCATAATAAATTTTTTCATTTCAATTCCTCCTTAATCCTTCACTTATATAAACAATTAAGTTAAGCAAATAATTGGTATTATTTTGAAATTTCTAAGAATAATTCAATATCCTCTTTGAGAAGTTCTAAAGAACTGACCCAGAAGTCCTTCTTAGTAACGTCAATATCCATCAGTTTCGCAACATCTTCTACTGTGTTTTTTCCAGTAGCGGCTAATAAAACATCATAGTTTGCCACGAAAGTTTCTTTATCTTCTAAGTATTTTGAATATAGTCCCTTAGCGAATAACAGTCCAAAAGTATATGGGAAGTTATAATAACTTAAACCACCTGAGTAATAATGCGGCTTATTAACCCACATATATGGATGTAAGGCATTTGGATCTAAACCATCACCATAAGTTTCTTTCTGAGCTTTAATCATTAAATCATTTAATTCATCAGCGTCAAATACTGTTTTTTCTCTTCCTTCAAATACAGCCTTTTCAAAAATAAAGCGAGACATTATGTCAATTACAACTGCAGTGTAACCTTGAATTGATGATTCTAATAAGAAGATTTTTTCTTCTTTTGATGTTGCATCTCTTAAAGCCGCTTTATTTACGATTGTTTCACAGAAAGTTGAAGCAGTTTCAGCTACAGGCATTGTGTAAGAACTGTTAAGTGGACTTTCTTCAAAAATAACTTCTCCATGGTATGCATGACCAAGTTCATGAGAAAGAGTTATCATATCAGTAAAAGCTCCGGTAAAGTTAGTCATAATTCGACTCTCTTTAATCGAATGAATATTTGAACAAAAAGCTCCGCCTCTTTTACCTTTTCTTGGAGTGTAGTCAACCCACTCTTCATTAAAAGCTCTTTGAGCCATATTATGAAGTTTATCAGAGAAGGTTTTAAAGTTCTTTAATACGTACTCATTAGCTTCTTCAACTGTGAATCTTTTGTTGACACTACCAATTGGAGCGTATAAGTCATAAAAAGGCAAACCATTTTTATGGCCAAGAAGTTCAGCTTTACGCTTCAAATAACTTCTAAAGACTTCATAATAATCCTTAACAGCTGCTTGCATAGCCTCAAGCGTTTCCATGCTCATACGACTATTAAAAAGCGCTTGATCAAGAGGGCTGTCAAACATTTTTGCTTTAGAAACAGTATTTACTTCACCCTTAATTGAGTTTAGTGCCGCTGCTACTGATTTATCAATTTTTTTATAAGCTCTTAGTTCTGCTTCATAAGCACTTTTTCTTACTTTAGGGTCTGGATCTTTTGCCATGTTTCTAACTTCAGACAAAGTTATTATCCTATCTTCATATTCTACTTCTAGAGTCGAAGTTAAAAGTGATTGTAATGTTCCCCAAGCACTAGAGCCAGTTTGTCTTAGTTTAGCAATCATCAATTCCATATCATCGCTTAACATGTGTTTTGCATCAGATTTTATCTCATTTAAATAAAACTCATGTTTCTTTAGAAAAGGATTAGCTTCAATTTCTTTATCAAGTTCAGGATAATTTGCTAACCATTTTTTAAAGATTGTCGTAACTTTTGTCAGTTCAGTAAACTTTCTTCTTAAAACATTACTCATTTTTACAGCACTTTGGTTAGTACTTTCAACCGATTCAGTTAAAGACGCAAAACGATATAATTTCCCAATCAATTCATCAAAGCTGATTTGATTATTTAAAAATCGTACTAATTTTTGCATCTTGTTTTCGTAGTTAGTGAAATCAACTTCTTGTTGGTTAATTTCAAGAATTAATTTTTCTAATCTTTCTAAATCATTTGTGTAGTTCGGATCATCAAATCCTAAATATAGTTTTTTTAAACTCCAAGTTTTCATCTGTTTTCCTCCCAATTTATATAATCTTCTTTTGTCAATATATACATCTTACTCTTTTTCTTCCCGTAATCTCTACTTTCGTAATCATGTTCTAAAAGAAATTTAAACGGAAATCTACTGATAAGTTTTTGTGAGCGATAATTTTCAATAAAATGACCTACATAAATTTCATCTAATCCGTATTCCGTAAAAGCGTACTTCAATACTTTATTTACAGCTTCGGTCATTATTCCCTGTTTTTCATAGAAAGTGGATAAAACATAACCGAGTTCATAAACGCCTTTTTTCTCTAGTAAATCTACTTTATGCAGTCCAACAGAACCAATAACTTTATTTTCAGATTTTAACTCAATCGCAAAAACATCATTTGCCTCAATAAAATGATTTAGAATTTTTCTCGAATGTTCTCGATCCGGATGAGGCATCCATCCTGCGTTAGGTCCAACCGTATCTAATCTTGCGTATTCAAATAAGTCGTCTAAATCTTTTTCTTCAAAATTTCTTAAAACCAATCTTGAAGTTTCTAATTTTTTCATTTAAAAATCTCCTGGATACTAAATCCTTTATCAATTATATTTATCGGTTTTCTTTCATTTATTTCAATTGTAATTGTGTCTTTTATAGCTTCTTTTAAATATTTTGGGTAATCAAAACTTTGTTCTAATATCTCGGCTCTTTCTACTGTCGGTTTAATCACCGGTCTTTTTGGTACATAGACTGTGCAACAATCGCTGAATGGTCGATTTGATATTTGATATGTTTTTATCTTTTTAGCGATTTTAATTATATCGTTTTTATCAAGTGCAGCTAGAGGTCTTATAATCAATGAGTTTACAACTGCTTGAACTGTTATTAAGCTTTCCAATGTTTGTGAAGCAACCTGACCAATCGAGTCTCCCGAGACTATCGCTTTACAATTATTTTTCTTGGCGAGCATTTCTGCTAAACGGTACATCATTCTTCTCATGATTGTGATAATATAACTTTCTTGTACTTCAGATAGAATCTTTTCGTGAATTTCTCTAAAAGGTACAAGATGTAATTTAATCTTTGAACTAGGAGCGTATTTTGATAATACTGTAACTAGATCAATTACTTTCTGAACTGACTCAATTGGAGTAAGTGGTGAAGACTCAAAATGAATACATTCAATTTCAAGCCCTGTGTTCATTGTCATATATCCAGCTACTGGTGAATCAATTCCTCCACTTATTAAAAGCATTGCTCTTCCGCCTGTAGATGTTGGAAATCCGCCGATTCCAGGTATTTTATCAGTGAAGATATAAGTGCCTTCACTTCTTACTTCAATGTTTAAAGTCTTCTCTGGGTTTCTAACGTCAACCACAAGATTTTTAACTTCACGAAGAACTTGTTTGCTGACGAGATTGGATATTTCGAATGACTTTAAGTTGATTGATTTATCCGCTCTTTTGGTTTCAACTTTAAAAGTTGTTTTTTCATGGATCTCATAATTTAATAATTCAATTGCTTTTTTTGATATTGTGTCAATATCGAAATTACATTTCAATGTTTTGCTATAGGAGTTAAGTCCAGAGATAAAGTTAAGACGATCGATTACCTCTTTGGCATCGACATCATTTAGTTTGATGAAAATTAAATCGTGTTGAAATTCAATATCAATATTTAACCCATACATCTTATGAGCAATTTGATTGTTAATGTTGTGTCTGAAAATATGTTGATTCTTTCCTTTTAAGATTAAATCACCATATCTAACCATAATATATTCGTACATTCGATCACGTCGCTTTCATAAATATTTTATCATAATTGTTGTTATTTAAGTTTGCTTATTTTATAATATTCACCTGAAGAGGTGATTTTTTATGACGAATGATTTTTTATTTACACACGCAGAACTTTTCATTGACAAAAAATTGAATATTATAACCAATCTATCTAATATGTCAGCTATAATCATGGAGAACGTATCAGATCTAAACTGGGTTGGTTTTTACCTTTATGATGGTGAAAAACTATACCTTGGTCCATTCCAAGGCAAAGCTGCTGTCACTCTTATAGACATGGGTAAAGGTGTTTGTGGTAAAGCGGCTTCAACAAGAGAAACACTAGTAATTGATAATGTTCATGATTTCCCTGGACACATCCCATGCGACTGTGATTCTAACTCAGAAATCGTAATCCCAATTATTAAAAATGGAGAGTTATTTGGTGTCTTGGATATTGACAGTCCTAAGCTAAATCGGTTCGATAATTCGCTAAAAAATGACTTGGAAAGACTAGTAAAGCTTTTAGTTGACATTTTATAGTCAATAAGTTATAATACTTTGTGCGCATATAATAAAAAGCAGTTGTTTTACGTGCAATTTATGGGTTGATTATTCCAAAATATTAAGGGTTGGAAGTACTGTTAACTGCTTAACAAGAAACCATCAAAATAATCAAAGTAAGTTGTTGTAGGGCTCCTCAAGTTATGTACGTAATAAAAAAATAAGGAGGAAAATATATGTCAAGATTTACAGGATCAACATGGAAGCAAAGCCGTCGTTTATCTTATTCAGTTTCTGAAACTGGGAAAGAATTAAACAAACGTCCATATGCACCTGGTCAACACGGACAAAAACGTAAGAAAATATCAGAATATGGTACCCAATTACAAGAAAAACAAAGAGTTCGTTTTACTTATGGTGTAAATGAAAAGCAATTCCGTAAAACATTCAATGAAGCTAAGAAAATGCAAGGCAAACAAGGTGAAAACTTCCTTTTCTTACTTGAATCAAGATTAGACAATCTAGTTTATCGTGCAGGATATGCAAGAACAAGACAACAAGCTAGACAATTAGTTAATCATGGACATATTCTATTAGATGGACAAAAAGCTACAATTCCATCAATTAGAGTAAGAGTCGGTCAAGTAATTTCAATCAAGGAAAAATCAAAAGGCCTTCAAATTATCAAAGATGCTTTAGAAGCTGTTGTTTCTCGTCAAGAATACATTAATTTCAATGATGATTTAGCTACTGCTACATTCACTCGTTTACCTGAAAGAAATGAAATCTTACCAGAAATCAAAGAAAACTTGATTGTTGAGTTATACAACAAGTAAAAATCAAAATTGTTAATTAAAACCAAGGTGTTAAACTTTGGTTTTTTTTATTTGGTTAATCAGTCTTAATTTCTTGACATATTTCCTTTCAAGGAGTAAAATTATTACTTGGTTTGGAATGGAGTGAAGAAAATGGAAAATAAAAAAATTATTATTATCGGTGGAGTTGCTGGAGGTGCTTCAACAGCAACTAGATTAAGAAGAATGGATGAGTTTGCTGAAATCATAATGTTAGAAAGAGGAGAGTATATTTCCTTTGCTAATTGTGGTTTACCATACTATATTGGTGGAGTCATCACAAGTAGAGATGCTTTATTAGTTCAAAGCGTTGAAGACATGAAAAAGAACTTTAACATCGATGTTAGAAACTTTACTGAAGCAATCAAAATTGATAAAGAAAAAAATGTCTTAACAATTAAAGATTTAAAGACAAATAAGACTTATGATGAATCATATGACTACTTAGTAATATCAACTGGTGCTTATCCAGTTAAACCTCCTATTTCAGGTATTAATGAAGCTAAGAATTTATTTACTTTACGTAACATTCCTGATATGGATAATATCAAAGATTTTATCGATAAAAACAAACCAAAAAGAGCAACAGTTATTGGGGCTGGTTTTATCGGAATTGAAATGGCGGAAAATTTACATCACTTAGGTATGCAAGTCGCAATTGTTGAAATGGCTGATCAAGTCATGGCTCCAATAGACTATGAGATGGCACAAATCGTTCACCAACACATAATTGACAAAGGTGTTAACTTAGTATTATCTGATGGAGTAAAAGAGTTTAGAAACGAAGGTAAAGAGATTTTACTATCTTCTGGTAAAACTCTTAATACAGACCTTATCATATTTGCTATCGGTGTTAGACCAGAAAATATGCTTGCTAAAGAAGCTGGTTTAAAACTTGGCTCAAGAGGCGGAATTTGGGTTGATGAATATTTAAAAACTACCGATGATGCAATTTATGCAATTGGTGATGCTATTGAAGTTTTAGATTTTATAACTAAGACAGAAACGATGATTCCTTTAGCTGGACCAGCAAATAAACAAGGTAGAATCGTTGCTGATAATATTTGTGGTTTAAACGAAAAATATTCTGGTTCTATGGGTACAAGCGTAGCTAAAGTATTTGACTATACTGTGGGTGCTACTGGTAATAATGAAAAATCTTTAAAAGCAAAAAATATGGATTACAATGTTATTCATATTCATCCAGGTAGTCATGCTGGTTATTACCCAGGTGCTTCTACTATTTCGATGAAGTTATTATATAATAAAAAAACTCAAGCGATTTATGGAGCCCAAGCAGTTGGTATGGAAGGCGTTGATAAACGTATCGATGTCATAGCCACAGCGATTAGAGCGGGTATGAAAGTTACTGATTTAAAAGACTTAGAATTATCATACGCTCCACCATTCTCCTCTGCTAAAGATCCTGTTAATATGTTAGGATTTATTGCGGAGAATGTAATCAATCGTTTGGTTGATACAGTTCAATATAAAGAAATTGATGATTTAATTAAAAATGGTGCTTTTGTAATTGACGCAAGAGATCAATTAGAAAATAGTTTTGCGACAATTCCTGGGACAGTAAATATTCCTTTCCCAGAGATTAGAGATAGAATCAACGAATTACCTAAGAAACAAAAAATATTTGTTTTTTGTCAAACTGGTATTAGAGCTTATAACACAGTAAGAATCTTAAGACAAAGAGGCTTTGAAGCATATAATTTAGATGGAGCCTTTAAAACTTACCAAAGTGTATATAACCCAGATCAAGCAGTGTTTGATGAAGAAATCGATGACTTAGGAAAAGTGAATCGTGAAGTTAAAGAAACTGTAAAAGAGATGGAAATACCTTCTACTCCTACACTTGTTATCGATGCTTCAGGACTTCAATGTCCAGGTCCAATCGTCAAAACTTTCAAAAGCCTTGAAACCTTAAACTTTGGCGAAGTACTAGAGATTAGTGCAACTGATCCTGGCTTCAAAAAAGATGTTAAAACTTGGGCGGAAAAAACTCATAATACATTACTTGATTTAAAGGAAGAAAACAATCGTTTTACTGCTAGAATTTTAAAAGGTGAAAGAACTACTATCAAAACAAAATCAGAAGTTAAAGACACAAAAGAAGATAGTACAATTGTTGTATTCTCTGAAGATTTAGATAAAGCAATTGCTGCTTTCATCATCGCACAAGGTGCAGCTTCAATGGGCAAGAAAGTTTCATTGTTCTTCACTTTCTGGGGATTAAATATTCTTAGAAAACCAAAGAAGGTAAGAGTTAAGAAAACCTTTATCGAAAAGATGTTCGGTTCAATGATGCCAAGAGGCACTAAGAAATTACCAATATCTAAAATGAATATGCTCGGTATGGGTCCAAAAATGATTAAATCAATCATGAAGAAAAAGAATGTCGATTCTTTAGAAGATATGATTAAGAGTGCTATGGATTTAGGTGTTAAGATTACTGCTTGCGCAATGTCTATGGACATTATGGGCATTAAGAAAGAAGAATTGATTGATGGTGTTGAAATCGCTGGGGTAGCTACTTACTTAGGAGATACAACATCAAGCAATCATAATTTATTTATCTAAAAAAATAAGACTGAAAAGATTTCCTTTTCAGTCCTTTTTTTATTTTAAAGCGGCTTTTGCCATTTGAATAAACTTATCTGGATCTAAAGAAGCACCACCAATCAAAGCTCCATCAATATTTTCTTTTGACAGTAGTTCTTTGATATTTTCAGGTTTTACTGATCCGCCATATTGAATTCTAATTTCTTCAGCAACAACTTTACCATAAAGTTCGCTAACTAATTTTCTGATATAGCCGCAAGCTTCATCAGCCATTTCAGCTGTAGCTGTTCTACCGGTACCAATTGCCCAAACAGGTTCGTAAGCAATCACGATATTTTTCATGTCGATTGCTTTAATTCCTTCGAAGCCTTTTTTAATTTGTCTTTCAAGTACTTCGTTAGTTTGGTTGTTTTCTCTTTCTTCTAGAAGTTCACCAACACAAACGATTGGTTTTAATTGGTTTCTTAAAGCGGCTTTGATTTTCTTATTTACTATCTCATCAGTTTCATGAAAGTAAGCTCTTCTTTCACTGTGTCCAATTAAGACATAATCAACTTTGTAAGACTTTAGAAGCGGTCCAGATATTTCACCCGTAAAAGCTCCTTCGTCTTCGTAGAATAAATTTTGAGCACCAATACGTAAATTTAAACCTTGTCTTTTGATTAAGCATCTCATTAGTGGTGCTTGAGCAAAAACAACTGTTTCAACATCTTTAATATTTGGCATTTGTTCTGAAACTTGTAAGATGAAAAATAGTGCTTCATCCCTAGTTTTAAACATTTTCCAGTTTCCTGCAATAATAGGTTTTCTCATATTTTTAATCTCTCTTATCGGATTATTCGCAACCACAGTCATCACCGCAATCACAAGTTGGAGCATCATCTAATGAAGAAACTCCAGGTAATTCTTTACCTTCAAGGAATTCTAAAGATGCACCGCCGCCTGTAGAAATATGAGTGAAGTCATCAGCAAATCCCATTTGGATAGCTGCCGCAGCTGAGTCGCCGCCACCGATAATTGTTCTTGCATTTTTTAATCCGGCAAGAATTTCACAAATCGCTTTTGTTCCTTTAGCAAAGGCTTCAAACTCAAACACACCTAATGGTCCGTTCCAAATAACTGTCTTAGCGCCTTTTAATTCTTTCTTGAATAACTTGATTGTTTTAGGACCGATATCTAATCCCATTTCATTATCCTTAATATCTTTATAAGTAGTTACTCGTGATTTTGCGTCAGCCGCAAATTCTTCTGTAACAACAAGGTCTAACGGTAAAATCAATTTGCCGTTTGCTTTTTCTAATAATGATTTTGCTAAATCAAGTTTGTCTTCTTCAACGATAGATGTACCAATGTTATACCCTAAAGACTTCATAAAAGTATAAGCCATTCCGCCACCAATCAAAACTTTATCAGCTTTTTTAAGTAAATTTTCGATTACACCGATTTTATCTGATACTTTAGCCCCACCTAAAATAGCGATGAAAGGTCTTTCTGGATGTTCAACTGTTTCACCAATATAATGAAGTTCTTTTTCCATTAAGTATCCTGCAGCTGCTTCTTTTAAACTTGCAATTCCAACGTTTGATGCGTGAGCTCTATGAGCTGTGCCAAATGCGTCATTGACAAAAATATCACCTAAACTAGCCCAATAAGCTCCTAGCTCAGGATCGTTTTTTGATTCTTTCTTGCCATCAAGATCTTCAAAACGGGTATTTTCAAACATAACAATGTCTCCGTCTTGCATTGCGTTGATAGCTAGTTCTAATGCTTCTCCTCTGGTTTGAGGGATAAACTTAACTGGTTTATTCAATAATTCTTGTAATCTATCAGCTACTACTCTTAGTGAATTTTTAGCCAAATCTTCTTCTGTCTTGATTCTTCCTAAATGTGAGAACAAAATTACTTTTGCATGTTCATCTAACAAATATTGAATTGTTGGTAAAGCTTGAACAATTCTGTTGTCATCAGTGATTTGTCCATCTTTAATTGGCACATTGAAATCAACTCTGACTAACACTTTTTTACCATGAACGTGTAAATCCTCAAGTGTTTTCTTTTTCATATAAAATCCTCCTTAAATATATCTCTTTTATTCCGTAAATATTATACTAAAAATTGTGGATTATTTCCATAACTTTAATCAATTATCAATTAA
>CAZMMT010000005.1:0-38840 GCA_964567465.1 uncultured Candidatus Izemoplasmatales bacterium
TTTTTTGGTTTGTTGTTTTTTTCTTTTCTTATTATATGTTTAGTTTTCAAAGATCAAAAGTAACTTTCGTTACAAACGCGCATTCTTTGACGCGCTTATATATTTTATCATACGAAAAAATTATTGTCAATAATTATTTACCGGAAAATTCCACAAATATTACCCAAAAGAAAAGATAGTTGATTTTGGCTAACTTTGGCTATCAACTATCTTAAACTTCGAAGCTAAAATTATATAATTTATTTAAAATATTTATATTTTTTTTAGATACCAAAAAGCTTTAAAATGTCATTATAAGTTACATAAAGCATCAATGCCATCAATAAAAAGAAAACTATGGTGTGTAACCAATTCTCAACTTTTTGATTTGGCTTCTTCTTAAATATTGCTTCATACCCTATAAAAACGATTCTTCCGCCGTCTAAAGCCGGAATTGGCAAAAGGTTAACAATACCTAAATTAACTGATAAAAAGCCAACAAAACTCAATAGTGTGATTATCCCAGCACTTGCTGCTCTACTTGTTAGTGAAAAGATTCCAACGAAACCGCTTAAATCAGAAACACCAACTAAATTAGATGTGAATAATAATCCCAAAGTTCCGAAAATTGAAGTTCCAGCACTTATCAACATGGTAAATGCACTACCAATTGATCCAAAGAAACTAAAATGATTTGTTGCTTCAATTCCGATAACACTATCGAAAGGAGTTACTCCAACTGCCTCTAGTACTTTATCACCATAAAGAACAAACTGAATATCATAATTTCCACCGCTACCTAATGCTTCGCCAACAACAACTTGACTTCCGGCGCTAACAAGCAATGCTTCTGTACCGCCAATGGTGTAAATAACATTTTCTTGTTCTCCAGTTGGATTAATCTCTACTAAATAAACTCCATTTTCTTGTTTTATGCTAGCGATATAACCAGAGTACTCTGATATCGTTTGACGATATACAGTAATCTTATATAGATCTTCTTTAGATTCAGATCCTTCTTTATTGTTATCAACGAAATTAATAACATCTTCCCAAGTATTCATTTGAATATCTTCTATGCTTAAAATTTTGTCTCCTGCTTTAAGTTCGCTTTTTGCAAGCACATCAATCGGAGCTTTTATAATTAGTTCGCTTGAATCGTTTGTAGCTTGAAATCCTAAACTATAAAAAAGCATTAATGGTTTTATTTCATCCAAAGTCACTAACTGACCATTTCTTTCAACGACAATGATATATCCATCAATAGTATTATTTAGTTCACTTGATACTGAGTTACTAGAACCTGTCCAAGTATCGACATTTTCTCCATTGATTGAGATTATCTTATCTCCATCCATTAAAACCCCATAAGCAGGCCCTGCTTCGTTTACTTCACTTATTACAGTACTACCTGTATTCGGTACACCAATTGCAAAAGCAATGATTAAATACACAACGAAAGCTAAGACGAAATTCATCATCGGTCCACCAAAAGTAGCGATAAATCTTTGCCATTTAGTCTTTGAAGCGAATCTTCTATTTAGTGGAGCGATTTGCATTTCTCTCTTGTCGAAGATATACATCGCATCTTGTTTTACAGAGTATTGATTAATAAAAAGATTTTTATCGCTTTTTAAATCAACTGTTTCTACTGTAACTTCGATTAGATCTTGATATTTCGGATTGTTTGGATTAATGATAATGTTTTTTACAACATTAGACTCATCAAATTCTAATCTTACTTTATCGCCAATTTTTATTATCTCTTCTTCTAATTCTTCACCAGACATTGAAACAAACCCACCAAATGGGATAGCTCTTATCGCATAAATTGTTTCGCCTTTTTTAATACTCCAAAGTCTTGGCCCCATACCAAATGAAAATTCGTGGCATAAAATCCCAGCTTTTTTTGCAAAATATAAATGTCCTAATTCATGAACACATATAATCACTCCCAAAACAATTAAAAACAAAATTATGTTCCCAAGTGTTTGGAAAATTCCTAAAGTTATAATCATAGTTGTAAAACTCCTTAATATAGTTTGTAAATTCTCTCTTTAATTTCTCTATCAATATTATATATTTCTTCTAGACTTGGAAAAGGAATAATTTCATGGGCATCCATTTCCGCTCTAATTATTTTCTCAATATCCAAAAAAGCGATTTTTTCCTCAAGAAAAAGCTTAACCGCAACTTCATTAGCGGCGTTTAAAACTGTTCTTAGACTTCCACCTTTTTTATATGCTTCAATCGCATATAACAAACATGGGTATCTTTCAAAATTCATCTTCTCAAAATGAAGATTGTTTAATCTAATAAGATCAAACTTATTAGCTATTGATGGTTTCCTTTGCGGATAATACATTGCATAACTAATCGGTAATCGCATATCATGGTCAGCGATTTGTGCCATTATTGAACCATCGATGAATTCAATCATCGAGTGAATTATACTTTCATAATGTAAAATTGTTTCAACCTTATCAATTTCTATATCAAATAGATAACACGCTTCGATAACTTCAAAACCTTTATTGATCATCGTCGCTGAATCGATGGTAATCTTTTTTCCCATCAACCAGTTAGGATGATTTAATGCATCCTTAACTGAAACATTATTTAAATCTTCTCTAGATTTATCTCTAAAGGCTCCACCACTAGCGGTTATTATCAGTCTTTTAACTGTTTGGAGCTCTTCACCGTTTAAAGCCTGCCATAAAGCACTGTGTTCTGAGTCAATCGGATAAATCTTAGCCTTTGAAGTTTTTAGTTTCTCTTTAATTAGATGCCCACCAACAACTAAGGTTTCTTTATTCGCTAATAAAATATCACGGTTAATTTCAATCGCTCTTAAAGTCGGTTTTAATCCTACCATTCCTACAAGAGCATTTATCAGAGTAATATCTTGATAAGGATTGAAACCTGCTAAGAAAGATAAACCTTCTTCACCAAAGACAACTTTAATCTCTGGGTATAGTTTGGCTAGTTCAGTTGCTTGAGATTCATTTTTTACACAAACAATATCCAAATCAAATTCCTTAATTATTTTCTTTAGAGCTTCGAAATTATTATAACCAGACACTCCTTTTAAAATAAAATCTGTTGGATTCTCTCTGATGATTTCAATAGTTTGTTCTCCAATTGATCCGGTAGCGCCTAGTAGATAGATTTTTTTTATCATAAAATCACCATTACTAAAAGCATTAAAAAGATACTTGCAAATGCGCTTGAGTCAAAACGGTCTAATACTCCGCCATGCCCTGGAAATAGATTTGAATAGTCTTTGATATTATGTTCTCTTTTAAATTTTGAAGCTACTAGATCACCGATTTGGGCGATAATAGACAGACCAAAACTAATCAGAAATATGATTATAATGTTGGTGTTAAAAACACCAAGAAAATATGCATATAGTCCAGCAACAACACCACCAAATAACAAACCGCCGATTGCACCTTCAACGCTCTTTTTCGGTGATATCTTTGGCGCTAAACGTCTTTTACCGAATCTTATGCCAATAAAGTATGCGAAAACATCGGTTATCATTGCGACAATGAAAAGATAAATAATTAAATGAATTGATACGGTTCTCAAATATGCAAATCCGATAAATCCTAAACTGGTATAAAAAATAGTTAATATTTGGTCAGAAAAGTCTTTTTTCTTAAAGTTATCATTAAAAACATAAATTAAAGCATAAATAAGTAATATGCTAATTATGAAAATAAACACTATCATATAGAAAAAATCTGTTTGAAAAAAGATAACGCTTAATAGTGTAAAGATGAAAGTGAACGGTATTGATAAGTAATTCAAAACAGAAAACTTTTTCTCCTTATTTAACATTCTAGAAAATTCAAAAGCTGCAAGAGTCGCTAAGATTACACATAACCCTGAAAAAAGAAACTCTAGTTCCCCTTCACCAAAATATATGAATAAACCTAAAACTATTGCGAGGATAGTTCCTGTTATGATTCGTTGCTTCATTTACTCTTTTAGTCCCCCGAATCTTCTATCTCTTTTATTATACTCAATTATTGCTTCCATTAAATCCTTGCCGGAAAAAGCTGGCCAATATGTTTTTGTGAAATATAGCTCCGCATAAGCTGCTTGCCATAACAAGAAGTTTGATAAGCGAATCTCTCCGCTCGGTCTAATTAGCAAATCAAGTTGTGGAAGATCTTTAGTGTAAAGATATTCTTCTATATTAGCTTCACTAATTTCATTTGGTTTAATTTTACCGTCTAATACATCTTGCGATATCTTCTGCATTGCTTCAACAATTTCTATTCTAGAACCGTAGTCAAAACAGATATTCAAAACCAAGCCTTTACGGTCAGCTGTATTGTTTGTTATTCTTTCTAATATTTCTAAATTTTCAGCGCTTAAATGGGTTTTTCTTCCAGAAAACATAACTTTAATATCATATTTTTTGAAATCGTCTTTAAAACGCTTTTCAAATTCTTTCGGTAGTTTCATTAAAAAATCAACTTCGTCTTTTGGTCTAGACCAGTTTTCGGTAGAAAAAGCATAAACACTTAAAGCTTTTATTCCTAATTCACTTGCTTCAATACAAATAGTTCTAATATTTTCTACGCCTTTTTGATGTCCATAGGTTCTAGGCATATGTCTTTTCTTCGCCCATCTACCATTACCATCAAGGATGATTGCTATATGTTGAGGAATTCTTAATTCTTCTTTTGATTTTATTTTCTTCATATTTTCACACCCTTCTTCTAACAATAGATTATACTATATTTTATGTGATTATTCTATGATTTTTATCTGTTACCCATATTTTATAAATCAAAAATAAAAAGTTTGTAAATTTCTTATCAAAGATACTTTACAAACTTTATTAATATTAGATATGCATTATGTCTTTTTCTTTTTCTTTAAAATACTCATCAATTTTCTCAACAAACTTATCAGTTAGTTTTTGAGTTTCATCTTGATAGTAAACTAAATCATCTTCGGTAATAGCAGAATCCTTTTCCATCTTCTTAAAATGAGCAATTGCATCTCTTCTAATGTTTCTAATTGCAATCTTACTATCCTCAGCCATTTTATGAATTATTTTAACTGAGTTACGGCGATTTTCTTCCGTCATCGGTGGTAAAACTATTCTTACTCCGATACCATCGTTTGAAGGAGTTACGCCAATATTAGCTCCAAAAATTGCTCTTTCGATTTCTGATACAAGTGTTTTGTCATAAGGTTTGATGTAGATTTGGTTACCTTCTGGCACTGATATTGAAGCCACTTGATTAATTGGGGTTTCAACACCGTAATAACTCACGTTAACTCTTTCAAGCATCTTTGGATTTGCTCTTCCGCTTCTTACAGTTGAAAAATCACGATGTAAAGCTTGTAACGTGTGCTCCATTTTTTCTTCTGCTTCTAAAAGAATTGTTTCTGGCATCTTACTTTCCTCCCTTGCCTTTTTGAATCATTGTTCCTATATCTTCACCAAGAATAGCACGCCTAATATTACCAGGTACATTCATATCGAAAACATAGATATCGATATTATTATCATAACATAAAGCGGCTGCAGTTGAATCCATAACATTTAAATTTTTTCCTAAAACTTCTTGATGGGTTAAGTTTGTAAATTTTATTGAATCATCATATTTGCGAGGATCTTTATTATAAACTCCATCAGTACCATTTTTAGCCATATAAACAATTGAAGCGCCTAACTCAGCCGCTCTTAGAGCTGCTGTAGTGTCAGTTGAAAAATATGGGTTACCTGTTCCACCACCAAAAATTACAATTCTATCTTTTTCAAAATGCGATAGAGCTTTTCTTCTGATGTATGGTTCAGCAACTTCAGGGATATTGATTGAAGTCATAACTCTTGTTTCTACACCCATTGCTTCAAGTGAGTTTTGTAGAGCTAAAGCATTAACGATAGTGCCAATCATTCCCATATAGTCAGCGCTAGATCTTTCGATTCCCATATCTTCCGCTAATTTACCACGGAATATATTTCCTCCGCCAACAATAACGCCAATCTCACAATTGCATGAATCATAAGCTTCTTTAATCTCTTTGGCAATATGTTTTACAGTAAGCGGATCAACACCGACACCATTTTCTCCGGCTAAAGCTTCTCCGCTTAGTTTAATCATGATTCTTCTTCTTGGCATAATTTCCCTCCTAAATATTTTAAAAAAAGGACAAAAAAATGTCCTTTAATTATCCGACTTGTCTCATTACTTCGTCAGCAAAATTTTCTTCTTTTTTCTCTACGCCTTCACCAACAGCCAAACGTTTAAACAAAGCGACTGATACGCCCTTTGATTTAACATATTGTTCAACAGTTTCATCTGGGTTCTTAACAAATGGTTGGTTTAATAAGCATATTTCTTTTAAGTTTTTGTTCAATCTTCCTTCAACCATCTTAATGATGATGTTTTCTGGTTTTGGTTTGTCTGATTCAGCATTTTCATTTAAAGCTTCTTTAGTCAAAACTTCTCTCTCATGAGCGATAAACTCTTCAGAAATTTCTTCTTGACTAACATATTTAGGGCTAGATGCTGCAACATGCATTGCAACGTCTTTTGCAACTTCAGCGTTATCACCATTGATGATAGTTAATGAAGCAATTTTACCAGCCATATGGATGTAAGCTCCGAAAGTTTGAGCTGCTGTTTTATTAACTAGTTCATATCTTCTGAAAGTTAAGTTTTCTCCGATTGTTGAAACTTGTTCAAGAAGTAATTCTTGAAGTGGTTTTCCATCAATAATTGAAGCTAATGCATCTTCACTTGTTGCCGGTTGAACCTTTAACAAATGATCAGCAATTTTGTTTACCAAAACTTGGAATTTATCGTTTTTTGCAACGAAATCAGTTTCACAGTTAAGTTCAAATATTACAGCTACATCTCCTGAAACTTTCACTTCACAAGAACCTTCAGCTGCAATTCTTGAAGATTTTTTCGCTGCTTTAGCGATACCTTTTTCTCTTAACCAATCTACCGCTAAATCTATATCTCCATTAGTCTCAACTAATGCTTTTTTACAATCCATTAGTCCAGCGCCAGTTTTATCTCTTAATTCTTTTACTAATTTAGCACTAATATCCATAATCTATCCTCCCAAATTATCATATTTAATATATCATACTTTAATTTTCTTTACAACACTATAACTCTTTAAAAAGGGAGCATTTTTTATCTTGCTCCCAGTGTTTATTAAAGTGCTGTTTGTATAAGTTCGATTAATTCAGCTTTTCTTAAACTAGAATAACCGCTTAAGTCTAATTCTTTAGCTAATTCTCTTAAATCAGCAACTGTTTTTGCTTCTAAGTCTTCTTGAGAATACTTAGGTTCTGCTTTAGGTGCTGGTTTAGTTTCTTTAACTTCTGCCTTAACTTCTGCTTTAACTTCTTTAACTTCTGGTTTAGCTTCTTCTTTTTTAGGTTGAGAAGTAACTTTTACCACAACAGGTTTGCTTTCGACAGGTTTTGCTACTGGTTTCTTAGCGACAACTACTTCTTCATCTTCTACATCTTCGATGTCAGTACCTTCTAGGTTTTCGTCGTCTGCTTCTTCATCAAGCGCACTTTCTCCACCTGAAGCTTCGATTACTGCATCAGCCAATTTATTAACGATTAGTCTTACTGAACGTAAAGCGTCGTCATTAGCTGGAATTACGTAATCTACTTCATCTGGATCACAGTTAGTATCAACAATACCGAATACAGGAATATCTAATCTTCTTGCTTCAAGAATAGCGTTTCTCTCTTTTCTTGGGTCGATAATGAATAAAGCTTCTGGAACTTTCTTCATATCTTTAATTCCACCTAAGAATTTTTCGAGACGAGCCATTTCTTTTTTAAGATTGATAACTTCTTTTTTAGGTAAAACATCAAATGTTCCATCTTCTTGCATCTTGTAAAGATCTTGAAGTTTTTTGATAGATTTTTTGATTGTTTTGAAGTTAGTTAGTGTTCCCCCTAGCCATCTTTGGTTTACATAGTATTGTCCTGAACGTTCTGCTGCTTCTTTGATAGGATCTTGTGTTTGTTTTTTAGTCCCAACAAACAATACCTTTCCACCTTCTGATGCAATGTCGAATAAAGCTTTGTATGCTTCATCGATCAAGTCGCTAGATTTTTGCAAATCGATAATGTGAATACCGTTTCTAGAAGTGTAGATGTATTTTGCCATCTTAGGATTCCATCTTCTAGTTTGGTGTCCGAAATGCACCCCTGCTTCAAGCAAGGCTTTCATTGAAATAACTCCCATTTTTGTTTCCTCCTTTTTGATTTTTTAGCCTCCATCTAATCATCGCTTAGAACCCACCACTAATTCTAGCAGCTCCCGAGTCTTAAACTCATAGATGTGTGTATTTTTTACGGCTCTTGTATTTTATCAAATTTTTCAACTTTAATCAAGTATTATTTACTGCTATAAAGCTTATAAATGCAATAATTACGAAGTAAAGAAAAAAGGGATTAGTTCCCTGTAGAACCAAACCCTCCTAAACGTTTAACTTTAGTATCATCAGAATCAACCGTCAAGTACTTAATAAAGATTCCTTGGGCAATTCTTTCACCTTTTTTTATTAAAACATCTTCATCGCCATAGTTATAAAGTATTAACATAATCTCACCTTCATTATCTGGATTATTATAATAATCAGAATCAATTATGCCAACGGAATTAAGTTTTACCAACTTCTTTTTAAACGATAAAGAACTACGAGGATAAACCTCAAGAACTTCATCTTCTAGCATATATGCTTTTATACCAGTTGGCACAAACTCAAAAGTCTTCTTTTTAACTGTTATATCAACTGCACAAGATATGTCATATCCAGCGCTGCCTTTAGTCTTTCTTTCTGGTAAAGATATTTGCTCATTTTGATATTTTTTTACAACTTCAAATCCTCTTGATCTCATAAGCATCTCCTAAATGTGACCGGCGCCGGTTTGTTTGATTTGTTTTAATAATTCTTTTTCTGCTTTTGCTAGTTCAACATTTCTTTCACGATTTTCTTCAACTCGATTTTTTCTAATCTCAATTAAATTATTCATCGCTTCTTCTTTGGATTCACCAATAAAAGCATCTTGAGCTATACATGTTATTTTATTATGATGATTTTCTACTACCCCATTAATAACAACAACATAATATACTAAGTTTCCTTGAAATAGCTTAATATAACCTGTATCTATGGTCGAAATAATCGGTAAATGATCTCCCAAGATTTCGTAATCACCATTATTGGATGCGGAAACAATAACCGCATTTACGGTTTCATTATATAATTCTCCATCTGGTGTTACAATTGAAATCTTCATAGTTTACCTCCTATTTCATTTTTTCTGATTTTTTAATGACTTCTTCAATACTTCCCACTAAACGGAATGCATCTTCCGGTAAATGATCATATTTTCCTTCTAAAATTTCTTTAAAGCCTTTTACAGTATCGCTCACCTTTACAAAAGAACCCTTTTGACCGGTAAATTGTTCCGCAACGTGGAAATTTTGTGAAAGGAATAATCTAATTCTTCTGGCACGATGAACAACTAATTTATCTTCTTCTGAAAGTTCATCCATACCTAAAATTGCGATAATGTCTAATAAATCATTATATTTTTGTAAAGTTCTTTGAACTTCTCTAGCTACTGTGTAATGCTCCTCACCAACTATTTCTGGCGTTAAAGCTCTTGAAGTTGATGCTAATGGATCAACCGCTGGATAAATACCTTCTTCTGATATTTTTCTTGAAAGATTTGTCGTAGCGTCAAGATGGGTAAAAGTTGTAGCTGGAGCTGGGTCAGTATAATCATCTGCTGGCACATATACAGCTTGGATTGAAGTAATTGAGCCGTTCTTAGTAGAAGTAATTCTTTCTTGTAAGAGCCCCATGTCAGTCGCTAATGTTGGTTGGTAACCAACTGCTGAAGGCATTCTTCCTAAAAGAGCACTAACTTCTGAACCTGCTTGGGTAAATCGGAAAATATTATCGATGAACAATAATACGTCTTGCTTTTCTTGATCACGGAAATGTTCTGCCATTGTTAACCCAGAAAGTCCGACTCTCATTCTTGCTCCAGGTGGTTCATTCATTTGACCAAACACCATGGCAGTTTTCTTAATAACTCCTGATTCAGTCATTTCGTGATACAAATCGTTTCCTTCTCTGGTTCTCTCACCAACACCGGCAAAAACACTAATACCGCCGTGTTCTTGAGCAACGTTATTAATCAACTCTTGAATTAAAACCGTTTTTCCTACACCGGCTCCACCAAATAGGCCAATCTTACCACCCTTAATATAAGGTGCTAATAAATCAACTACTTTGATTCCCGTTTCAAGAATCTCTACTTCAGCATTTAAGTCTTCCAATTTAGGAGCTGGTCGATGTATCGGTGCTCTCTCAAAATCACCTTCAAGTGGTAATCCGTCAATAGGTTGCCCTAAAACATTGAAAACTCTTCCTAAGGTAATTCCACCAACTGGAACAGATATTGGTTTACCGGTATCGATAACTTCCATACCTCGAACTAATCCGTCTGTAGAATCCATCGCAATTGTTCTTAAAACACCGCCACCTAAGAATAGCGAAACTTCAAGAGTCAAATTGATTTCTACTCCATGATTATCTTCTGCTTTTACTTTAACTTCTAAAGCGTTATTTATTTGGGGCATTCCCTTAGTAAACTCTACGTCAACTACCGGTCCCATTACTTGTATGATTTTTCCTTTGTTAGGCATATTTCCTCCTACTTAACCGCATTGGCGCCACCGATGATATCGGTGAGTTCAATCGTAATTTGTGCTTGACGAGCACGGTTGTAAATCAGATTTTGTTTACGAATAATTTCTTTAGCATTATCAGTTGCATTTTTCATAGCCGTCATACGTGAAGCATGTTCAGCGGTTTTAGCATCAAGAATTATTCCGTAAAGTGTATTTTCTAAATAGATTGGTAGCAATTGATCAATGACATCTTCAACTGAAGGTTCAAAGATATAATCACTTACCATTTTCTTTTTATCTTTCACTAAATCAGTGACGGGAAGAAGAACTTCTTCTCTTACTACCTGACTTAATGTATTGATATAATCGGTATAAATCATCACGATTTTATCAACTTGTTTTTCAAGATACAGACTGATAAACGCTCTCGACATTACTTGAAAATCGATAAATTTAATATCATCCCGAGAATTTATAGATTCTTTGTTCAACAAAGGATAATTCTTTCTTTTACAGTAGCTAAAAGCTTTATATCCAATCGTTCCGATAACAAAATCAACTTTATTATCCTTGATAATATTTTCAAAGTATTTTAAGACTTGACTGTTATATGGTCCCGCTAAGCCTCTATCGCTGGTTACTAGAATATATCCAACCTTCTTTATTTCTCTCGTTTCAAGTAATGGATGCGAGTATTCTGGATTGGTTGAAAGTACATGTTCCAACAATTGCTTAACTTTGGCTTTAATTGGTTGGAAAGCTTTGAATTGTCTTTCCACCTTTCTTAATTTTGAGGCAGAAACCATATTCATGGCTTTGGTGATTTGTGAAGTTTTTTTCGTAGATTCAATCTTCTTTTTTATATCTCTTAACGAAGCCATGTTCTACCTCCTTTTTAAATAAAGTCTTGAGTGAAACGATCGATTTCTTTCTTTAATAAATCGCGATCTTTCAAATCTCTTGTATTTCTAATTTCTTCCAATATTGGTTTTGCAACTGCATCAGTTTGGAAGAAACGATGTAATTCAGTTTCATATCTTTTTACATCAGTGATTTTTATCTGATCTAGGAATCCATTTGATAAAGCAAAAAACGATAGTGCTTGTAATTCAAAAGGCATCGTTTCATGCAACCCCTGTTTAAGAATTTCTACAGTTCTTTCCCCACGATCAAGTTTTGATTTTGTTGCGTCATCCAAATCAGAACCGAATTGAGTGAAAGCTTCTAATTCACGATAACTCGCTAAGTCTAATCTTAATGTCCCAGAAACTTTCTTAATAGCTTTATGTTGAGCAGCTCCCCCAACACGAGAAACTGATAAACCGGCATTAATAGCTGGTCTAATACCAGAATAGAATAACTGTGACTGCAAGAAAATTTGTCCGTCGGTAATTGAAATCACATTCGTAGGGATATAAGCTGAAATATCGCCTTCTTGAGTTTCAATGATTGGCAAAGCTGTAATTGAACCAGCCCCTAAAGCATCACTTAATTTAGCAGCTCTTTCTAAAAGGCGAGAATGAAGATAGAAAACATCTCCTGGAAAAGCTTCTCGACCTGGTGGTCTTCTCAGCAATAATGATAATTCTCTATAAGCAATCGCATGCTTAGTTAAATCATCATAAATAATTAATACATGTTTGCCTTTAAACATGAATTCTTCCGCAATTGTAACGCCGGAATAAGGTGCTAAATATAATAGTGGAGCAGGATCTGAAGCGTTAGCTGCTACAATTATTGAAAAATCCATAGCTCCAAACTGTTTAAGAGTCTCGTAAACATTTAGAACTGTCGATTGTTTTTGCCCGATTGCAACATAGATACAAATCACATCTTTTCCTTTTTGATTAATAATTGTATCAACTGCAATTGATGTTTTACCAGTTTGACGGTCGCCAATAATAAGTTCTCTTTGTCCTCTACCGATTGGTACTAAGGCATCCAAAACTTTTATACCGGTTTCTAAAGGTTCGTTTACTGATTGTCTTTCAATAACACCAGTAGCTTTTCTTTCTAATGGTCTAGTTATTTTAGTTTTTACTTCACCTAGACCGTCTAGTGGTTGCCCTAGAGGATTAATAATCCTTCCAATCAACTCTTCGCCGACACCAACCTCAAGAATTTTTCCGGTTGTTTTGACTTCCATACCTTCTTTTACTAATGTGGAATCATTAAGAAGAATCGCTCCGACATGGTTTTTCTCTAAGTTTTGAACCATTCCATATACGCCATCAGGGAAAATTAAGAGTTCACCAGCCATAGCTTTATCAATACCATAAACTAAAGCAATACCGTCCCCAACGGAAATAACTGAACCTATTTGCTCAGTTTTAATTTGTTTTTCATATTTTTTTATCTGTTCTTTTAATAAAGAACTTATTTCTAAAGGGTCGAGTTTCAACTTAATTTCCTCCTAGTAATTGGTTCTTAATTTCATCGATAGTTCTTTTGACAGTTAAATCTATTACTTCTCCATCGTACTCTATCTTAATACCACTAGATAAATTCTTATCGATGATTTCTTCAATTTTTATATTCTTTTTCATTCTGTTTTTTAATGTATTTTGAATCTTTTTTACGTTTGATTCACTAAGTTTGATATTGCTAGTTACTTTCACTAAGACTAAATCTTTAGATTCATCCAACAGTTTCTTGTATACAACAATAATATTTTCCAGTAAATCAAATCTTTCATTGTCTATTATTACTTTAAGAAAGTTAATTGTAAGATTATCAAGAGAAAGCTTCTCAATAACTTGATGTTTTTCCTCTTTAGTAATTCGCGGATGCAAAAAAAATTGCCATTCGTTAACATCTAAACCGCTAAAGAAATTATTTAATTCGGAAGCGATATTTTCTTGATTATTCGCTTCAAATGCAAGCGAAAAAACCGCATGTGCGTATTGATTAGCAACATCGGTCATGATTTTTCACTTCTTTCAAGATCATCGATCAAAAGATTTTGATATGAACTTTCATCTATTTCTTTAGAAACAATCTTCTCGGCCATTAATGCAGCCAATTCAACCGCTTCTTTCTTTAGTTCAGCTTTCGCCTTAACTTTTTCCGCTTCGATTTCTTTTTGAGTTCTCTCTAAAATTTCATTAGCGCTACCCTTAGCTTCAGTAAGAATTCTTTTACGTTCAACTTCAGCTTTTACTTTAGCGTTATCTAAATACTCTTTCGACTCTTGTTTTAATTGATTGTATTCCAATTCATGTTTTTCTTTTAGAATCTTAGCTTCTTCATTTTCTTTTTTAGCTGATTCCATTTCTGTTTCCATAATCTGTTTACGCTTTTCTAAAAAATCTGTGATTCTTCCCCAGAAAAACTTTTTAACAATCAAAACCAAAATCAAAGTGGCAGCAATCTGAACTAGCATGTCTAGAAGGTTAACTCCAAGCGCTTGATCAATAATTTCTTGAACCGCTTGTACTATTCTCTCAATAACAGGCATAAAAGCCCTCCTAAATATCTAATTTTATTGCTTATTTACCAATTAAAATGAATGCAACTAACAACGCATACAAACCAGTTGTTTCTGCAACGGCTTGAGTAACAAGTGTAGTTACTAAAATTTTACCTTGCGCTTCTGGTTGACGTCCTACTGCTTCAGCAGCTTTACCAGCCGCAAAACCTTGACCAATACCAGGCCCAAGACCAGCTACAACGGCAATACCAGCACCTAAGTAAGCCATACCACTACTGAAGTGTTCATTATACTCAGCTGCAAATCTAATCACTGAATCAAAAATCGTTTCAAACATTTATTTTTCCTCCTATTTATATTCTAAGCATCTGAAGCCATAGAAATACTAACTGTTGTTAACATAAAGAATACGAAAGCTTGAATTATTCCGAAGAATATGTCAAACACTGCGTGCAAGAATACTCCTGCAATAATACCCAAACTCCAATGTAAAGCTGCATATACCATTGTTGCTATTACCGCTCCACCCATCAGATTTACGAACAAACGCAAACCCATAGAGAATGGAGTTGATATTTCTCCCACTAAGTTGATTGGCAACATCAAAATAGCCATCGGTTTAACAGGACCTAATAATCCATCAATCTTTTTTACAACTCCTAGATACTTCATTTCTGCAATCTTAATAACAAAGAATGTCATTACAGAAAAAGATAAGGCAACCCCTAAGTTTGATAGAGGAGCAGTTAACCCAAATAGAGAAATCGTATTGGCTACTGCTAAGAATGTTATTATTGTAAAAAGATAAGGTGCAAAAAATTTATACGGTTTATAATTCATATAACTTTGAACCATTTTATTAAAAGTTTCTACCGCTAATATTGCCACTAGGACAACTCCCTTAGGAGTTTTATTAGGATCAAGTTTCTTTACTTTGCTACCAATTACGATAAATATTATCGACAAAACCGTTACTACTATTAGAGTAGAGAAAACTTGCGGAGATAAAAACTCAAATAATGTAAATTCCAGCAATCTCAATCACTCTCCTTATTGGCAAAAATTAAAGTAACCGGAATTGAAATTAATCTAAAAGTCAATAAACCAATGAAAGTGTAATAGATATTCCATTCTTCCGGTTCACTATAAGCTATATACATAATTAAAGCAAAGAATAAAAATTTAATGATAAACATGAAGATATGTCTAGATTGAATTACTTCCGGTCTTTTTTCATAAATGCTTTTCATAACTCGATAATTCAAAGAATTCATCAACAAACTACTTGCCAATCCTAAAAGGAAGCTAAGTACAAAATTAGTATTTTGAGTTATCAAATATAAAACTAAAGCAAATAAAATCCCATAAGGCCAAGAAAATAGGAATATTTTTTCAATCAGATTTTTCTTTTGAATTAGGTTCTTCATCATCAATATTTCCTTTGCTATACTTTAACGCTCTTACTATCAAATTTCTTAAACCGGCAAAAATACCGATTACTACAAAAACATAAACTAAAACTACTTCTTCAGAGAAGAGTAAACTATCGAGATATTTGCCGATATAATACCCGATTACCATCGCCACAAAAGTCTCGATAAAGAATTGAACAACCATATTAAAAATATAAAAGGCTGTTTTGTTACTTTTATTTTTCATAATTACTTAGTTCCAAAAAGCCTATCTCCGCAATCGCCAAGTCCAGGAACAATGTATCCGACCTTATTTAAGCCTTGATCTATTGAAACCATGTAAATATCTACATCAGGATGTTTTTTTTGAAGAGCTTCAACACCTTCAGGACAACCAACGATACCAACATATCTAATATCTTTAGCTCCAGCTAATTTAACCCTGTCAATAGCGGCAATTACAGACCCGCCAGTTGCTAACATAGGATCAACTACTAAAACCGTTGCTTCCTTAATTTCTTTCGGAAATTTGGCGTAATACTCATGTGGCATCAAAGTTTCTTCGTCACGATATAATCCAATGTGACCAACTTTTGCTGTTGGTATTACTTTTTGAATACCATCAACCATTCCAAGACCAGCTCTTAATATTGGAACTATAACTACGTCTTTAGCTAAAATTTTAACTATTGTCTTAGAAATAGGTGTTTCAATCTCGATATTTCTCGTTTCTAAATCTCTTGTGACTTCATAAGTTACCAAAGAACCAATTTCGTTTACATTCTCTCTAAAGGTCTTTGTATCTGTTGATTTATCTCTTATTATCGCCATCTTATGTTGAATTAATGGGTGATCAAAAACTACGACTTTACTCATTTTCATTCTCATACTTTCCTATTTTTTCAACTCTTGCTATATGTCTTTTATCTTCAGAACATGAAGTTTGCATATAAATTTGTAAGAAAGATAATACTTCTTCAATTGAGTTAACTCTTGATCCAAAGGTAATGACATTTGCATGATTATGTGTCTTAGATGATTCGGCAGTAAATTTTGTCGAAACAACGGCAGCTCTTGCACCTTTGACTTTGTTTGCGGCAATGCTCATCCCGATTCCCGTTCCACATATTAAGATACCGAAGTCTGCTTTTCCCATACTTACAGCTTTAGCAACTAAAACCGCATAGTCAGGATAGTCTGTTGCGTCTAAAGAGTCTGTTCCAAAATCCATGATTTCATGGTCTTGATTAATTAGATACTTAGCTATTTCTTGTTTATACTCGAAACCAGCATGATCTGCTCCAATAGCAATTTTCAAATTCATCACTCCTTTTATCGTTTATATCATTACAATTATAGCAAATTTAGAGTTCAAATACAATTATAATCTTTATAAGATTATTCAATATAAACTCTCTTTAAAAAATAAAAATGTTTTAAAGTAAATCGATAATTTCTAAAGGATGACTAACAATTTTATTAGCTCCAGCTTGAACTAATTCATTTTCTTTTCTAAAACCCCATAAAACGCCAACACTATAAAAACCAGAGTTAGTCGCTGTCAACATATCGGTTTCTGTATCACCGATATATAATACTTCTTCAGGTTTAATATTTAATGCATTTATCAAGTCCAAAGCACTGCTTGCATCGGGTTTAGGTAAAAACTCTTCTTTTTTTCCATAAACCAAATCAAAAGTTCCTTTTTTAAAATAGTAATCAATTACATCAACTGTTTGTACGTGAGGTTTATTCGATAAAACATTAACAGAAATATTCATTTGTTTCAATTTTAATATTAGTTCATTAATCCCATTATAAATCTTTGTGTTAATAGTTGATTGTTCTTGGTATATTTCATAATAATCTCTTTTTAAATCGTCAAAAGCTCTATTATTTATTCTCCCAGCTTTAATTACTTGTTTAATTAAATTATCCACACCTTTTCCAACAAAATACTTGTATTCTTCTGTAGAAAATTGTGGATAATCATATCTTGTTAAAGCTTTATTCATGGTTATTTTAATATCTTCAATAGTATCAAGAAGTGTACCATCTAAATCAAAAATTACTGCTTTATATTTCATAAGTAGTCCTCCAAGTTCATTTGTTTTAAATAACAATCTTTTACTGGTCGATAAGTTTTTCTGTGTAAAGCGCACGGTCCTAATTCTATTAGCTTATCAAGATGTAATTTTGTGGGATATCCTTTATGTTTTTCAAAGCCATACCCGGGATAGATTAGAGCAAACTTCTCCATTATTTCATCTCTTTTTACTTTTGCGATTATAGATGCAGCCGCTATTGAAGCAGAGAGAGTGTCCCCCTTAATAATTGCTTCAAAAGGTATATCTTGTTCTGTTAATGGCATCGCATCACTTAGAATAAAATCAGGTTTCCTTTTTAAGTAACTTAACGCTTTTAACATTGCTAGTTTTGAGGCTTGGTAGATATTAACTTGATCGATGATATTAGCATCAACGTAACCATAAGAATAAAAAAGAGCTTTTTCTTCAATCTCTTTAGCTAAAAGAACTCTCTTTTTTTCTGTGAGTTGCTTGCTGTCGTTTAATCCCGGTATTGGATTATTAGGGTCTAGTATTACTGCCGCAGCTAAAACTCCAGCTGCTAAAGGTCCTCTACCAACCTCATCAACTCCAGCTATCAAATTATAACCTTTAATTTTAAGTTCGGTTTCAAACTTCAATAAATTCTTCTTTTCTTTCAAAGCTCATTCTTCCTAACTGTCCATTTCTTAGGTCGTTCAAAAAGAGATTATAGACTCTTTCAAAATCTACTTCTCCGCCACTAATCAAGCATCCTCTTCTTTTACCTATAGCTTCCAAAATATCAATGTTTGTTTCAAGTTCTTTTAAATTAATTCCATATCTTTTCTCTAGGTTATGAGGATAATATTTACATAAATATTCGATTCCAAAAAGAGTTACATCATCAAGCGGTAATAAACTGTCTTTGATAGAACCTAATAAAGCTAGTTTCATACCGGTTAATTCATCATCAAATTTTGGCCATAATACTCCAGGGTTATCATAAACTCTTAAGTTATCTCCCGCACTTAAGAAACTTTGCATTTTTGTAACTCCTGGTTTATTACCAGTTTTAACTTTATTCTTTTGCGCTAAGTTATTGATAAACTGTGACTTACCTACATTGGGTATGCCCAAAACCATCGCATTAAAAGGTCTTGCTTTCATGCCTTTTAATTCTTCTTTTTCGATTACTGATTTTAATATCTCTTTTGTTTTTGAGTAAATGATATTTTGCAAATTATCGTTTAAAGAGTTAACCGCTATCGCAGGTATCCCTTTGGAATTGTAATATTCTATCCATGAGTCTGTAATTTTAGGATCAGCTAAATCAATCTTATTCAACATAACAAGCTTAGGTTTATCTTTGATTATTTCGTTCAACATTGGATTTGAAGAAGAAACGGGAATTCTAGCATCCACAAGTTCAAAAACAATATCAATAACTTTTAATTTTTCTTCTATTTGTCTCCTGGCTTTTGCCATATGCCCCGGAAACCATTGAATTTGTTTCATATTAACCACTTCCCATTTTTATTCGCAAGTACCATTAGTCATGTTATAAATAACTTCACCCAAAACATCATCTTTACCAATAAGGCTAATTACTCGAGAATCTAGTGAGTGCTCTCGATTATCTCCTAACACGAAATAATAACCATCAGGTATTATATCATTAAACTCTTGATAACCTACCGGTAAATAACTTTCAATTAATATCCCGTTGATATATACTCCAGTTTCATTAACTATCAACTCATCGCCAGGCAAACCAACCACTCTTTTGATTAAGAAATGATCATCCCATTTAACTATCATAATATCATTTGCAACAAAATCATCATTGTAAAAAATAATAACTGTGTCATTATCACAAAAAGTAGGAGCCATCGATTCTCCGTCTACTTGAGCTAAAGAAACAAAAAATCCATTAACAATAATCGCCAAAAATAAGAATATAGGAACTATATTAAAAATATCGGCAATATTCAAAACTTTTTTATAGGTGCTAATATTAGTATTGTATACTTTTTTAAAAGTTATAATTAAAAGTGCCGAAAAAACAATTACAGCTATCAAAATTATTGTGTAAAAAAAGAAAGAGAAGATATCCGTTATCAAGGAATTTGGAATCATTTCGTCATTCTTTGTCAAGCTAAACATAAAAAGTTGATTTTTCTGTAAATAGATAAAAAGAACGATATCAAAAAATAAAAACAAGAAAAAACTGATGAGTAACGATTTCGATTTTTTCATCAGTTTTTTTAATTGTTCTAGTTCATTTACCTCTTCAAAACCCATTAATAATCCAACCCTTCGAAGATTCTGCTTAATTCTGTATATTCAACCAATACTGTTCTTGGTTTAGTTCCTACATTTTCAGAAACGACACCAAATTTTTCTAAAGAATTAACTATTTGAGTTGCTCGGTTGAATCCGATGCCAAATACTTGAGTTATTTTATTTAAAGAACACTTGCCTTCTTCTACTACATAAGTAGCAACTTCTTTGAATAATTCATCAATCTGATCAAGATTTTCAAGGCTATTCATTTGAACAACCAAAGCCTCGTGAGTAAACAAATACTCAGGCTCTCTTTGATCTTTAATAAATTCTGTAATAGCTTCAATTTCATCTGGAGATAGATAAGCTCCTTGAAGTCTGCGAGCCATACCATTTTCAGAGAACAACATATCACCTTTACCAAGTAATTTTTCAGCTCCAGTCATGTCTAAAACAACTGAAGAGTCAGTTGATGAAGGTACTCTAAAAGCAAACCTTGTCGGTATATTAGCTTTAATTGCGCCCTTAAGAATATCGGCTGAAGGTCTTTGAGTTGCTAATAGCACATGAATACCAACAGCTCTTGATTTTTGGGTAAGTTTCAGAATGCTTTCTTCAATTTCAGCACCGCCACTCAGCAATAGATCTGATGCTTCTTCAACTATAACGACAATTCTTGGCATTTTTATGAAGTTTGGCGCCTCACTTCTTCTGGTATAATAATCGACAACATTAACCGCTTTGAAACGTTTTAGAATGTCATAACGGTTTTCCATTTCTTTAATTACCCATTTTAAAGCTTCATTAGCTACATTGGTTTCATCTATAATTGGTGTTACCAAATGTGGTAAATCCGCAAATTGTTGCAAGTCAACTTTCTTAGGGTCAATCAACATTAGTTTAACTTCATCCGGTTTATTTCTTGTAATTAAAGAAACGATAATTGATGCGATACACACTGATTTACCTGACTGGGTTGAACCAGCTACCAATCCATGAGGCATTGATTCAATCGAAGTGTAAACTGGTAAAGCATCAATATCTAATCCAATTGCTAACAACAATGGATCATTAGATTTTAAGAATTTCGGATTATCAACTACATCCCCAAAGAAAACAGATTCTCTAACTCTGTTTGGAACTTCAATCCCAACAGTATTTTTACCAGGGATTGGAGCTTCAATTCTAATTGAAAAAGCTGATAAACTCATTTGGATATTATCAGAGATTGAAGTTATTTTTTTTGTAGGGACTCCTGATGCAAGTGAAACTTCATATCTCGTTACAGTAGGACCCATTGTATAATTAGTTACAGTACCTTCAATACCAAAACTCAACATGGTTTCATTAATGACATCAATGTTTTCTTTAACCCATGAAGGTTCAATATCGGTTTTATTTTCATTCTTTTTAAATAAACTTATCGGCGGTAAAACATATTCTTTCAAAATTCGATGTTCATTCTCAAATGTTGGAGCGATGTGTGGTTTCGGTTGACTTTCTTTTTCCGGTTTGTATTCCTCATAAACAAAATCATCCGCAAAACCAATTTCTGGAGTTTCTTCTATAACTTCATCGCTTTTAAAAATTATATCATCGGCAGATTCTTCTTCAACTGCTTGATGAATATCTTCAGTTTCATTAAATTTATCATTGAATAAAAGATCATTTAGAACTTCATCGTCTGGATTAAGTTTTGGTTCTTCCTTCGGCTCTTTTGCTTTCTCAAAGAATTCATCAACAGGAACAGTTTCGATTGTTCGATGTTCATCCATTATTTCATTTGATGTATTAATCGGTTCAACCGGTCTTTTAGAATGTAAATCTTCTGGAGTTAATCCCTCTTCAGTAAATGCTTTTTTATGTGTTGTATTATCAATGCTAACAAATTCATAATATGAACTTCCAAAGCGTTTTTGTGCTTCTTCTTTTGTTAAACGTTTTTGCTTTCTGAATATGTCATATTTCTTATCAATATCTCCAGTGCCCGTACGATCATTAGGTATATGTACCTCATGTTTGTTTTCGATTCCATATGGAGAAATGAAAGTATTGCTCATATTTTTTTTGTCTTCTATTGTTCTGATTTCCGGAATGAAAAACGGACGATTGTCCTTGGTTCTTGATGTTTTAGGAACGATTCTTTCCGGTTTGCTCTTTTTACTGAACAACATGTTATTCCTCCTCGGTTTCGATTAATTCATCAAAAGCTTCTTCAGCTTCAATTACTTCTGTTTCAGAATGCTTAAATAAACTCTTGCTGTAAACGTTGTTTGTTTCTTCGCCTACAATTGAGATGATAAATTTACAGACTTCTTTAGTCACTAAAACCGTTGACGGTTTAATAGCCAAACGTCTAAACCAATATATTGGATTAGCGTAGTTTAATACCGCTTTGCCAACTGTTAAAATTTTAGATATTTTTAACTTTCGATTTAACTTCATTAATTTTGAGTTATCAATAGCTTTTTTCTTGTTTAAAATGTCAATTATTGTTGATATCTTATAACTTTTAAAATGCTTTAAAATTTTACCGTTAACTAATTTTTCAATTCTCTTTGTAATATAATAATTTAACTCTAATAATTCTTCGATTGATATTTCATACTTTGGATATTTAGCTTTAGGATAATAATACTTAGCTATTTCTTCAGTAAGTTCCAAACTCAATTCCATAGCTACTCTAAAATAAGCATTATCTGTTAATTTGACTGTCTCTACAAGTTGAGCTTGCTTGGCTTCAATCATTTTAAGAATTTCTTGTTTTTCTATCATTACTGGTAAAGCTGTCAGTCTTTTCCTCTGTTTTCTTCTCGAACTACTAGTCATAAGGAATGTAACAAACAATCCCAATAGAATAAAACCCGTTAAAGCGCCTAACAAAAAATTAGTTACGTCACCAAAGGAGATAGCTAAAAAAGATGAAATTTGTGAATGTAATACTGCTATTTTTAACATTAATTTAGTCTCCTTTATTAAATAAATTATATCTTAAATTCCAATAATAATCAATGTATATAATCAATTGCATAAATATAATAGGTATGAGATAATTATTCTATAATGTATGAAAGATTAAGGAGAAAACATATCGATGAACAAATATTTAATCGCTCTTGATTTAGACGGGACTATTCTTTATGACTTTGATTCCCTCTCAGAAACACTCTGCGATTTCATGAAAGAGGTTCAAAAACAAGGTCATAAAATAGTAATCGCAACTGGAAGACCTTACAGGAGTTCAAAGTTTGTATATGATCATTTTGAATTAGATACACCGATAATAAATTATAATGGTGGTTTGATTACTCACCCAAAAAATCCGGACTTTAATCGAGTGAATTATACCGTTGATAAAAATATTATTATTGATATTTGCGATAATAATCATGATCATATTAGAAACGCTTTTTGTGAAGTAAGAGATGCTATCTATGTTGAATGGGAAGAAAAAGAAATCGAACCGCTTCTACATGTCAAAGGAGCAACTAAAATCCTTTTTGGAGAATTCAAAGATATTTTAGATAAAGATCCAAATGGCGCAATCATTATTGGGAAACAAGGCCGAGGCAAATTAATAAAAGAATATATCGATAGAACCTATTCAAATAAAGTCTTATCTAGAATCTGGGATTTATCGGGCGAATACGATTCAATAATTGAAGTTTTTACCCCAGAATCCAATAAAGGCCAAGCCTTAGCTTATGTCGCAGAGTATCTAGGCTTTGATCAAAGTCAAACTATAGCCATCGGTGATGGACACAATGATATTGAAATGCTTCAGTACGCTTCTTTAGGAGTAGCTGTTAGAAATGCTCACCCTGAATTAATTAAAGTTGCTGATGTGGTATTAGATTACACATCTAAAGATGGTGCGGTTTATCGTTTCTTATCAGATTTCCTGACTATAAAAAAATAATAAAGGCTAAATTTAGCCTTTATTTTTTATTCTTTCTTCTATCTGCTCGACTTTGTCGCGGTTGAAAATTACCTGTAGCGATATTATTGGACATGTTTTCCACATTATTTGGATTCATTCCCGCCATTCTACGCATCAACTTTGATTGTTTTTCCAACATTGATATTAAACGATTAACTTCTGTTGTTGACCTGCCAGAACCTCTTGCTATCCGATTTCTTCTTGAAGATGATTTATTAAGTAAATCAGGATCTTTTCTTTCTTCTTTTGTCATTGATGAAATAATCGCTTCAATGAAAACTAATTGCTTATCGTCAACTTTATCCATATCAGCTAGTTGCCCCATACCAGGAAGCATTTTTAAAATCCCAGAGAACTTACCCATTCTCTTAATCATTTTCATCTGTTTTAGTAGATCATTATAATTGAAGTTGCCACTCATCATTTTTTCCATCATGTTCATGGCTTCTGTTTCGTCTATTTCTTCTGTAGCTTTTTCAATTAAACTTAGTACGTCACCCATACCAAGAATTCTTGATGCCATTCTTTCCGGATGAAAGACTTCTATTTCTTGAAGTTTTTCTCCTGTACCAGCAAGTTTAATCGGAACTCCAGTTACTTTTCTAATTGATAACGCAGCTCCACCTCGAGTATCGCCATCTAGTTTAGTTAAAATACAGCCGGTTATATCCAAAGCTTCGTTAAATGTTTGGGCAACATTAACAGCATCTTGTCCCGTCATAGCGTCAACTGTTAATAAAATTTCTTGTGGTTTAGTAATTTTAGCGATGGTTTTAATTTCATCCATCATTTGATTATCAATATGCAAACGACCAGCAGTATCAATAATTACTAAGTTAAATTCATTCTTTCTAGCATAATCTAATGCTTCTTTGACAATTTTTGTTGGGTCAGTTTTACCCATTTCAAAAACTTCAATGTCAAGTTGTTTTCCAACTGTCTGTAACTGTTCAATCGCTGCTGGACGGTAAATATCAGCCGCAACTAACAATGGTTTTTTATTATTGGTTTTTCTTATTAAGTTAGCTAACTTACCTGCTGTAGTAGTTTTACCAGCACCTTGAAGACCAACCATCAAAATTATTGATAAATCATCAGCTAGATTAAGTTCGCTAGCTTCTGAACCCATTAGTTTTGTTAACTCATCATTAACAATTTTAACAACTTGTTGATCGGGATTTAATCCTTTAAGGATTTTTTCTCCCATAGCGAGCGTTTTAACTTCTTCAGTAAACTCTTTTACAACTTTATAATTAACATCGGCTTCTAATAACGAGAGTCTAACCTCTCTCATCATTTCATCAATATCATTTTCTGTTAGTTTTGCTTTTCCAGTTAGCCTTCTTAAAGCCATTTGAAAACGACTTGTTAAATTCTCAAAAGCCATATTACATCACCTTTTCTATTTTTTTAATTAATGTTTTTACTTTAGAAGATAATTTATCTTCTTCTTTTTTTAATTCATCTAGTAAATCATCAATACTTCTACTCTTCTCTAAAACTTTGAGTTTAGCTTCTAAGTCTTCTAAGTGTTTGATGATATTTTTTATTTGGAGATGAACTGCATTTCTACTAATACTGTATATTTCAGCTATTTCAGCTAGAGAATAATCTTTCAAAAAATAGTAATCGAAATACTCTCTTTGTTTTTCAGTCAATAATTCTTGATAGATATCAAACAATCGATTTAATTTAATTGTTTCTTCTACATCATATCCCATATTTTCACCTACTCAAAAAAATCGGAGAATAAACCATAGATATAATCTTCTATGTCAAAATATTCTAAATCCGTCAATTTTTCCCCTAAGCCTACGAAACTGATTGGAATTCCCAATTTGTTTCTTATTGCTAAGACAATACCGCCCTTAGCGGTTCCGTCTAGTTTTGTTAAAATAATCCCTGTAATATCCGTCACTTCAGAAAATATCTGTGCTTGTGAAAGCCCATTTTGTCCAGTGGTAGCGTCAATCACAAGATAGGTTTCAAAACTTTGATTATTTGTTTCTCTTTTAATGATTCGGTTAATCTTTTCAAGTTCCATCATTAAGTTTTTCTTATTTTGCAATCTTCCTGCTGTATCAATTAACAATACGTCAACATTCTTTTGTTTCGCTTGTTTTATTGCGTCAAAGATAACGCTTGAAGGATCGCTACCTGCATCTTTAGAAACAACTTCAACTCCAACTCTTTCGCCAAAAACCTTGAGTTGATTAATAGCACCGGCTCTAAACGTATCTCCCGCTGCCATCATAACTGACTTACCTTCATTTTTGATTCTGTAAGCCAACTTACCAATTGACGTTGTCTTTCCAGTGCCATTCACACCGACGAACAAAATTACAGTTAATCCTTCTTTGTTATATCTAATATTTGTATTAACAACTTCATTCTTTAAATATAATTCAAACATTTGATCGACAATTATGTTTTCTAAATCTAATGGCTTTTCAATCTTATTATTTTTTACTGTCTGACGAATATTCTCTACAAATTCGACAACTGTATCAACACCAATATCAGCCATAATAAAGATTTCTTCCAATTTCGAATACAAATCTTCATCAATTTTCTTAGATTTTTCTAGAATATCTTTTAAAGAAGACAAAGATTGATTTCTTGTCTTCATCATTCCAATTTTAAATTTTTCAGCTTTTTGTCTTTTTTCTTTATTGCTAAAGAGTTTAGAAAATAAACCCATAGTTTCACCACCTAAAAAATCTATATGTATTATATCATAGATTTGATATTTTACTAAATAATTAACAAAAAATTCGCCCCAGATAACTGAGACGAATTTAGGAAGGGTAAGTGTTTATATAACACTTTAGGGAAATTAACTACTTGAAGTAGTTGTACCCATATATTATCATATTTTTTAATACATAACAAATGAAGTTTTTGTGAAGATTTTAATGCTTATGATCACAATCGGAGCCGTCAAGGCAAAAAACTTCATTTGCTTCATTTTTAACGACAACATTTTTGCACTTAGGGCATTCATCTTCAACAATTTTCAATGGTGAGATATATTTACATTTTGGAAATCTTGAACACGCTAAGAATTTATTACCCTTGTTCTTACCTTTTTTAGCTACTCTAACCACAAGAGTTCCTTCCTTACATTCCGGACATGTAACATCCGTATCAAAGGTTGGAGTTTTTTCTTTTTCTTGGGGTTTAATATACTTACATGTAGGATAATTGGAACAAGCTTCAAATTCGCCATACTTACCTGTGCGCCAAACCATTGGTTCACCGCAGACTGGACAAGTTTCACCAGTTTCTTTGGCTTTAACTTTAACCATATGCTTCTGTGCATTGTCTACCAAAGGCATAAAATAATTATAAAATTCTTTTAATACTTTTAGTTGTTGGATTTCACCATTTGCAATATTATCTAAGAATTCTTCCATTTCTTTTGAGTAATGAACACTGATAAAGTCAGAGAAAAATTCATCTAGTTGTTCGGTAGTTAGAATTCCTTGTTCAGTAGGAATAAGTTTAGTTTTATTTTCTACTTTAACATAACCACGATCTTGTAAAGTCGTTAATGTATTTGCATAAGTTGAAGGTCTTCCTATACCTAATTCTTCCATATCTTTAATCAATTTAGCTTCAGTGTAACTTGATGGTGGATTGGTAAATAATTGTTTTTCGTATACTTCGTCGGCTTTAATTTCATCATTCTCTTTAAAAATTGAAAGGTCAGATAATTTGTCACTTGATTCATCTTCATAATCCCTAGTAAGTTTTAAGTAACCATCAAAAATTGGCTTAGAACTAGAAGCTTTAAATTGGGTATTATTATTGTCAAAAATAACCGTAGTAACTTCATTAGTTGCTGGACTCATTAATGATCCTAGTGCTTTATCATAAATAAGTTTATAAATTTTATATTCTTGAGTTTTAAGTTTATGCTTCAATGATTCTGGTGTTCTTTTTAAACTTGTCGGTCTAATCGCTTCATGTGCATCTTGAGCATTCTCAGCATTTTTAGGTTTACGGTAATAGCCTAGATATTTTGAACCAAAGGTTTCTTTGATAAAATGTCTAGTATCTTCAATAAACGTTTCTGATAATCTCGTAGAGTCAGTACGCATATAAGTTATAAGACCAACTGTTTCACCATCAATATCCATACCTTCATATAGTTTTTGAGCTATGGCCATTGTATGCTTTGAAGACATTTTATATTTTGATGATGCCGCTTGATATAACGCTGATGTAGTTAGTGCTGGTCTTGGATATGATTTGCTTTCTTTAACCTCAACACTAGAGACTTTAAAATATTCTTTTAAACCTTTTAATATTTTATTAGCTTCATCAGATGTCTTAATATCCGCTTTTTCATTATTAATTTTTGCAAGTTGGGCTTCAATTTCGCCAAATTTTGCATAAATTTCATAATACTCTTCCGGGACGAAATTGCTTATTTCTTTTTCTAAATCAACTATAAGTTTTAAAGCCGCTGATTGCACTCTACCCGCTGATTTTGACTTAATTTTGGAATTCAACAATTTAGATAGTTTAAATCCGATAATCCTGTCTAACATTCTTCTTGTTTCTTGTGAAGATACCAAATCCATATCAATATCTCTTGGATTTTCAAATGCTCTTATAATCGCATCTTTGGTAATTTCGTTAAACTCAACTCTTCTTACTTTCTTCTTTCCAATTTTTAATGTATCGTACAAATGCCAAGAAATCGCTTCACCTTCGCGATCCGGGTCGGTCGCTAGATAAATTTCTTGGGCAGTGCTAATTAATTTATTAAGTTCATTTACTATTTTTTTCTTATCAGGCTGAATTTGATAATTTGGAGCGAAATCATTATCAATATCAATTCCTAATCCTCCCTTTCCAGTCGTAGCCAAATCTCTGATGTGACCAACACTTGCAGTAACCAAATAATCTTTACCTAAGTATTGCTTAATCGTTTTTGACTTGGATGGAGATTCTACGATTACAACTTTATTCGCCATAATTCACCTCGCCCTTATATAATATACGCATAATTTTTCAATTGTCAACTTTTTTTATTTGAGAAAAATGTGTGCTTTTTCCTTAATAATATATATATTATTATAACAAATTAAAAAGCGAGATCAGTCTCGCTTCATTTTTCAAAGTCCAATAAATATAAATGTCATTCGATCTTTCTTTTGCATATCTTTTAAAGTAATAACTCTTGCGTCAGGAAAATAATTCTTAGCTATTTTTTGTAATTCTTCCATCTTATCATAGGCATGCTCAAAAGCGATCATTGCTTTTTCCTTTAATATTTGATTTGCGTCTTTGAGGATTTGACGATAGAAATCAAGTCCGTCTTCACCACCGAATAAAGCAATGTGAGGTTCATTATCATAGATTATCGAATCGACTTCTTCTTTGTTTGGTATATAAGGTGGATTCGAAACTAAAATATCAAATTTCTTTCCAAATAATGGCTTAAGCATATCACCTTGAATAAAATCAACTTTAGCATCTAGGTTCAAAGCATTTTCTTTAGCTAAGTCTAAAGCTTCAACGCTGATGTCTGTAGCGGTTAAACTCATTTTACTCTCTTCTTTAGCTAAAGCTATAGCTAAACATCCAGAGCCTGTTCCCACATCGACAACATCTACCTCTTTGCCATCAAAGAATTCATCATAGTAATAAAGAGTGTTTGCGACTAATTCTTCAGTTTCAAAACGAGGAATTAAGGCTGTATTTTTTACTAGAAACTTATATCCATAGAAATACACATATCCGATGATTTGTTGAACAGGAATATTTTCTTCGAGATACTTTTCTAATGCCCCATAAAAACTTTTAATTGAGTCCTCAGGCATATCTTCTTCATATTTAAGATATAGTTCACTTGGTGAAAGTCGAGAAAACTCAAGAAAAAGAAGTTCGGTAGCGCTTGTTTCTTTCCCTTTTTTTCTGGTAAGAGATTTAGCGTTTTTTAGAACTTCTTTATAACTTAACATTATTGTTTAGCCAACTTTCTTTTTTGTTCTTCAGATATCAAAGCCTCGATAACTGCATCTAATTTCCCGTCGATTATTCTGTCCAATTGTTGGATTGTTAAATTTATTCTATGATCGGTAACTCGGTTTTGCGGATAGTTGTAAGTTCTAATTTTTTCACTTCTATCTCCACTACCAATTTTTGACTTTCTTTCTTCGCCTTCTTTTTCAAGTTTATCTTGTAGCATCTGATCATAAAGTCGTGAGCGCAAGATTCTTAAAGCTGATGCTTTATTTTCATGCTGAGATTTTCCATCTTGACATTGAGCGACTGTATTTGTCGGCACATGCGTTACTCTAACTGCAGATTTTGTGGTATTAACTGATTGACCACCTGGTCCTGAAGAGCAGAAAGTATCTACTCTAACATCTTCCATGTCTAATTCAAAATCAATGTCTTCTGCTTCTGGTAAGACTACTACAGTTGCGGTTGAAGTATGAATTCTTCCGCTTGATTCTGTTTGCGGTACTCTTTGAACGCGATGAACTCCAGATTCATACTTTAAATATGAATAAACGCTATCACCTGTAACCATAAACTCAATCTGAGAAAATCCGCCAGCTTCTTTTTGTTCAGCGTATAATAATTCAATTTTCCAGTTCATTGTTTCAGCATACTTTGAATACATTCTGAATAAATCACCGGCAAAGATATTAGCTTCATCTCCGCCCGCTGCACCACGGATTTCGACGATAACATTCTTTTCATCATTTGGATCCTTTGGTATTAGTAAAAGTTCTAACTCTTCTTCTAGTTGAATCATTCTTTCTCTGGCTGATTCAAGCTCCATCTCAGCCATTTCTTTAATTTCAGGATCTTTGTCTTTAGACATGTCTTTTAAACCGTCCAGAGATTCTAAAATTTGTTTATATTCACGAAATTTCAACACTGGTTTTTCCAATTTTGAATATTCCTTAGCTAATTCAGTAACTTTTTTTATATCCGTAGCAATCTCGGATTTACCCATCAAACTACCGATTTCTATATATCTATTCTCAAGCTGTTCTAATCGTTCTTGTAACATTGTGTATCACCTTTCTTAGTCACCGGAATAAGAGTTGAATTTAGAAGTTTCCTTATTGAAAATTAATTGGAAATCCCCAGGTGTTCCATGCCGGTTCTTCGCAACTGAAAATTGCGTTAAATTTCTTTTTCTTTCATCATCATTATCTTCGTCTTTAACATAAAGGAAGATGATGATATCAGCATCTTGCTCAATTGATCCAGACTCTCTCAAGTCAGACATTTTCGGACGTTTATCGTCCCCTTTACGTTGTTCAATACTTCTTGATAACTGACTTAAAGCTACCACTGGTACCTTTAACTCACGAGCCATTTCCTTTAGTACCCGAGATATTTCTGATACTTCTTGTACTCTATTACCTTTATAAACTCCAGAACCGCTTAATAACTGCAAGTAATCGACAATCACTAAATCTAAAGTTCCGTTTTGTTTCATCTTACGGCATTTACTTCTTAAATCCATAACTTCAACAGTACCAGAATCATCAAAATAGAGATTTGTATCTCTTAAATTACTAACGGCTGCTTGAAGTCTTTCCCATTCTGATGCGGAAAGATCTGCTTTTCTTAATTTTGTATTTGAGATTTGCGCTTGAGCACTAAGTAGTCTTAATAACAATTGTTCTACACCCATTTCCAAAGAGAAAAAGGCAATGTGAGGTCTCTTTTCCAAAGAACCAACATTAAGTGCTAGATTCAAAGCGAAGGCTGTTTTACCAACACCTGGACGAGCAGCTATAATCAATAAGTCAGACGGTTGAAGTCCTAAAGTATAGTTATTGAAAGCTTTATATCTTGTGTCTAGTCCAGTAACATTATCAACAACACGTTCTCTTTCGGCGAGTTTATTGATGGTTTCCTCAGCAATATCGGCTACTTTAACGAAATCAGAAGTTCGTCGATTTTTAGTTATTTCGAAAATTTCTTTTTCTACTTGGTCGATAAAATGAGGTGCATCTTCAACTTGTTTTGATTGAACTATAAGATCATTAAATTTTTCTTGTAGTCTTCTTAAAACTGATCTATCTTTAACGATATTGACATATTCTAATAGGTTGGCTGTTGAAGGAACCACGGAAGCGAGGTTGATGATATAATCTCTACCACCAACTTTATCAAGACTATTAATATTTTCTAAATACGTGATTAAAGTAATAATATCAATAGCGTTGTTATTATGAAATAGTTTTAACATCGCTTTATATATTATTTGATTGCTAGGGCTATAAAAATCATCAACTAACAATTTGTCCGCAATAACATGCATCTCATTATTATTGAAGAAAACAGAACCTAAGACAGATTCTTCCGCTTCTAAGCTATAGAGCAATGATTCCATAATTTACCTTCCTATTCTTGTTCAAGGACTTGAATACTAATACTTGCGTTTACATCCTTATGGAGTTTAATATTAACATCATAATTACCTAAAGAATTAATGTTGTCTTCTAAATCAATTTTTCTTTTATCGATTGTAATATTGTATACTTTTTTTAATTCATCAGCGATCTGTTTTGAACTAATTGAGCCAAACAATTTCCCAGATTCACCAATTTTAACATAAAGTTTGATTGGACTTTCTTCAATCTCTTTCTTTAATTCTAATGCATTTTGATATTCTCTATTAGCATCTTGTTTTTGTTTTTCAATCTCTTCATTAAGACTCTTTAGGTTTGCTTGGTTAGCAGTTATTGCGTGCTTTGATGTTAGTAGGTAATTTCCGTAACCTGTAGCCACTTCAATAACATCACCTTTTTTGCCTTTACCTTTGACGTCTTTTATAAGAATTAGTTTCATTATTGTGTCCTCCTTATAATTTTCATGGATAATATGTTCAATTTCATGTGCGATTTTATCAGGTGAAGTATCCTTGACTTGTGCAGCGGCATTATTCATATGTCCGCCACCGCCAAATTTTTCCATGATAATTTGAACGTTGAAATTGTTAATGGATCGTGCTGAAACTGCTACTGTTTCATTACTGATGAAACCTATCGCAAAAGCAGCTATGATATTATCGATTTCTAGTAATTCATCAGCGGTTTTTGCTAGTTGAACTCTATCGGTAATATCTTGTTTTTCAAGCAATGTAATCGCAAAATGATTATTGATTATCTTTGCTCGGTTAACCAAATTAGATTTGGTTTTAATATCATCTAATGATTCTCTTAAAATCAATTTTGCTTTTCCTGGATCAGCACCAAAAAGGCGTAGTTTAGCAGCTGTCTCGAAAGTTCTAGCACCAGTATGAACAGTAAAATTATTAGTATCAATCATCATTCCGGCTAACATTATTGTCGCTTCAAAAGGATCAAGTACAACTTCTTCTCTAAAGAAATCGATTAACTCTGTAACAAGTTCAACAGATGATGACGCATATGGTTCAACATAGTTCATTAACATGTCGGTTATGGCATTATCAAGTCTTCTATGATGATCAATCACAACAATATGTTTTGTCTTTTCTGTAAGTAGAGGTACATTTGATTGTGACGGAGAATGATGGTCAACCAAAACTAATAATGAATTATGATTAATTTGTTCTAAAGCATCTTCAGGATCAATCAAATAATCTAATAACTTAATGTATTCTTGATTCAACATATTAATTAACTTTGAGGTAGTTTGATCAACATTATCAAAATCTAATACTATTTTGGAATTCTTGTTTTTTGTTAAAGCCATCTCTAACAAACCAACTGCTGCCCCTAAGGCATCTAGATCGGTTCCTTTATGTGGCATAATGAAGATATTGCTTCTTTCGTTAAAGAAGTCTTCAAGTGCCCTTGAATTAACTTTAGCTGAAATTTTTGATCTTTTTTCTACGGTATTAGTTTTCCCACCAAAGAATTTAATCGGTTGATTTTTTAGGTTAACAACTGCTTGGTCTCCTCCACGAGCGATTGCTAGTTTTAAAGCTTCTTCGGCTGCTTCACCCAATTCTGGTGGTGAAGCTTCATAAGCTGCTATCCCAATAGAAAGCGTAACTCTAACATCATTATCGTTAGCTATTTTACTGATTATATTCAAGATTGTGAATTGATTTTTCATCAAGTCATCAAGTTTCTTTCTATCCATCATAATCACGGATTTTTCCGGTCTTAAATTAATAAAATAGATATTGTTTGATGAACACCATGAATTAAGGGCAGACAAAAGTAGCCCTTGGATATTAGCTTTTACTTGAAAATCAAGATTTGAAGTTGCTTCATTGAAGTTATCTAAACTCATTACGCCAATGACATCAGAAAAATCATAGTATTTTTGTTTTATCATTTCCCGATCAGTGACTTCAAAAAGATAGATAGCGTTATTCTTAGGATAATGAACAGCATCATAAATTTTATCATAAACAGTCGTGGTAAACTTACCGATTCGCTTTGAAACATTTTCAAATAAATCTCTATTGATAACTTTTAAAGTTCTATCAACTAAAGCGTTAGAAAAGATTTCTTTAGCAAAAGGATTAGCATACACAATATTAAACTCTTCATCATAAAGAACAATTCCTATTGGCAAACTTGAAAGAGCTATTTCTTCAGAGTTAAAACGTCTTTTTTGAAGACTGTTCATCTCTCTGATTCTATTTTCTAGTTCATTGATTCTGACTTTTCTTGATTTATTTAGGTAATGCGATACTATCAAAGAAACAAGAAAAACTAAAATTAGAATATTATAGAAAACAAAATATATTAAATCAAGGCCAGGAATTATTAAAAATACACCTTCCGGAAAAAGGAATAGATATCCAGCAGCAATAAGAATTACAAAGATTATGAACCAAAAAATAATTTTTGTAGTCTTAGTTTTTTTCATCTGTAACCTCGCTTGAATTCATAATATGATATTATATCATAATCCCACTAAAAAATAAACTTGAAAGGGTAGAAAAACATTTTGATATTCAATGTTTTTTTTTGCAAAGAAAAAACCTACATGTGTAGGTTTTAAATTCCGAGTTTAGTACTATTCTTTTACATATGGTAACAAAGCCATAAAGCGTGCTCTTTTAATTGCAGTCGCTAAATGTTTTTGATAATATGCACTTGTTCCAGTGACACGTCTTGGTAGAATTTTGCCTCTATCTGAAACGAATTTTCTTAACAATTCGAATTCTTTAAAATCGATATATGTGACTTTATTTTCAGTAAAATAGCATCTTTTTCTATTTCTGCGGCCTCTAGCTTTAAATCCTGGTCTAGCCATAATTTATTCCTCCTTTTTAGAATGGTAAGTCATCTTCAACGTTGTTGAAAGTTCCTGTATCAATATCATTTTCTTCATTTTTCGCTTCATATGAATCGTCAGATCCCGATGACTTAGTATCTAAAAACACCACTGAGTCACATACAATTTCTGTGACATAACGTCTTGCATTAATTTTTTCATCCATATAGTCACGTGTTTGTAAACGGCCTTCAATGGCAACCATTGAGCCTTTGTTTACATACTTAGCAACGTTTTCTGCTTGTTTACGCCAAGCAGTACAGTTGAAAAAGTCAGCATTTTTGTCATTATTTGTGTTATTAGATTGAAACGGGCGATTGACTGCTAAAGAGAATGAGCATACAGGAATATTGTTTGGTGTGTATCTTAATTCAGGGTCTCTTGTTAGTCTCCCAATAAGTACAACTTTGTTAAACATTTAAATTTCCTCCTAAGCTTCGTCTCTAGCAATAATGATATGGCGAACGATATCTTCACGGATTTTCATTACGCGATCAACTTCATTGATTGCTTCAATTGGAGCAACTACGTCTAAAACAACATAGTAGCCTTTAGTAAAATCAGCAATCTCATAAGCTAGATCTCTAATGCCCCATTCATCAACTTTTGCTTCTTGAGAACCATTGCTTGTTAGAATTTGATTTAGGTTCATAACTAAATCTTTTCTAGCTTGTTCTTCAAGATTAGGACGAATGATGTACATGATTTCGTATCTTTTCATACTTATACCTCCTTTTGGTCTTTTGGCTGCTTATAGCAGCAAGTGAGATAAATCACAACGATGTATTATATCATACTTACATAATTATGTCTAGAAAAAAAACACCTTTTCAGGTGTTTGTTTTTAACTAGTTTGCTGTTGTTTCTAAAACTGTTGTTGGAGCTTCTGTAGTAGGTTCTTCAGTAGTTGGATTATCTTCTGGAATATATCTTCCTTGGAATATTTCTACTACTTCTTCATAAACTTCTGCATCAGCTATTAAAAGACAATTACCGTTGATGTAATCAGCTGCGTCTAATCCTTCAACAAGAGCTTGTAAAGTTGGACTTTGGTCTAAAACTTCATTCATTCTTGCTTCTGATTCAAATTCAATTACGACAACAACAAGATCTCTTGAATTTGTAAATGCATAAACAGAAAATCCAATCACATTAGCAATTTGATTGATTGTAACTGTTGTTACTTCTTCTAAAGTTGATGTAGTTGTAATGTCGTTGAATTCTTCTGTTGTAACTGTAGTTTCAATGATTGTGATATTTAAATCTTCAACAATAGCATCTACATCGTTAAATAACAGAGATTCCCCTTTAAAGTTATATTCATAATAGTTGTAACCAGCCTCTTTAAAGTTCTTTGTAATTTTGTTGATAGAACTACAAGCAGTCAAACTACCAATTAATAATACAAATGTTAATAAAACTAAAAATTTCTTAAATGTTCTCATAATTGCACCGTCCTAAATATAATATTTCATATTATAACTATCTCTTGAAAATTATATCTTAATCAATGAGATAAGTCAATAAAAATTCTTTTCGTTACTTACTGTGTTTTCTTTCTAAAAGGGATTAGCATCGATACTTTTTCTTTGTATTCAAGATATCCTGGTCTGTTTTGTAATTTTCTTTCCATCATTGGAATTGATATGAACATAAACAGTAGAATCATTAATATTGGATATACGATATTAACGTTGATAACTCTAACAAAAGAGAAATACATTAGATAAATACCAACCCAAAATGTTAATTCACCTAGATAATTAGGATGTCTTGAGTACTTCCAAAGCCCTTCATCAATACAACTGCTTTTTGCTTTATTACTCATACGAAAATCATACATTTGCTTATCAGCTATAAACTGAATAACAGGAGCTAGTATAGACAAAATGAATCCGATGATAAATATTGCATTGATACCTTGATATTGCATTACATCATGAGCATTAATCAATTGAATGTAAACTACTAAAGTTGGAATCATATGTATACCAAAAAAATTAGTAATAAAATATAGTTTTGGCGCTTGATCTCTTAAGTATGTATAGCGCCAATCTTGGTGTTTAAAATCGCTCCAGTTTTTCCACCAATTTAGAGTTAATCGAATTCCCCAAATCAAAACTGCAATCAACAATAAAACAACATTGATGCTTAAATTCTTGTAAATCAAAATCCATTCAATAACAATCACAATTGGAATGACGCTCCAATAAGGATCATAAAGCGAAGCATTCTTAGTAATATTGCTAAAGAAGAATATAACAACTGTCATAAATACAGTTGAAGCAAGCGTTGTTAAAACAATATCGTACTCATTATTGATGCCATATAAAATCGTTAAAGCTCCAATAAATATCGCTAATAAATATGTAACTAGAAAAACCCATATCGTCTGTTTCTTCGACAAAGATGTCAACTCCATAACTATCCTCCAATTTTCAGTATTAAAATTGTAACATATTAATAATGATAATTAAATCAGTCATTTAAATATTTTTTAAATATTTTGTAATATAATCAAAACAGAATTTGACTGTTTCTAACCTAACTGTTTCTCGGTCGCCGTCAAAGTATTTCAAGAACAATTCAATTCTTTCTCCAATCATAATGCCAATGTATACTTCTCCAACTTTTCGGTCTTTTTCCGAATTGGGCCCTGCTATACCAGAAACAGCTACCAAGATATCGGATTTAGTTTTTTCTTTCAAACCGTCAAGCATTTCTTCCACCGTTTCAAAAGAGTAAACCGAATAATCCTTTATCGTTTTTTTCTCCACATTTAATGTCTCGATTTTGGCTTCATCTGAATATACTATATAGCTTTTCTCAAAAATCTTAGATGCATTAGATTCATTTGTTAAAGAACTGGCTAAAAGTCCACCGGTCATCGACTCAGCGAAACTAATTTTCTTTGATTTTACAGTTGATAGTTCAATAATTTGCTGAGCTAATAAACTTATATCATTTCTAAGATTTTCTTTCATTATCATTACCTCTAATTAGATGTTGAATCTAAAATGAAATACATCGCCGTCTTTAGCTCGGTACTCTTTACCTTCAAGTCTAAATTTACCCATTTCTTTAGCTTTAGATTCAGAACCTGCTATAATCAAATCTTCATAACTGATAGTTTCGGCGCGAATAAATCCTTTTTCAAAATCACTATGAATTATTCCCGCACACTCAGGTGCTTTCATACCGTCTTTAAAAGTCCAAGCTCGAACTTCTTTTTCTCCTGCAGTAAAGAATGTTTTCAGTCCAAGCACTTCATAACTAACACTAACTAATTCATCTAGACCTGATCTTTTTATTCCAAGTTCTTCCATAAAAAGTTCTTTTTCTTCTGGATCTAGTTCTTGAAGTTCTTGCTCGATTTTAGCACTAATAACTACAACATTAGCTTGATCTTTTTTGGAAACTTCTTGTACTTGCTTAACATAATTATTACTTGAATAATCATTAATCTCACTTTCAGAAATATTGCACACATAGAGAATTGGTTTGGCAGTCAAAAACGAAAAGTTTTTGATTAACTTCATTTGATCATCACTTAAACCTTGAGCTCTAATTGGAATTTCATTTTTTAATCCCTCAAGGATTTTTTCTAGTAAAATATATTCCTCAACAGCTTCATTGTCCAATTTCAATTCCGCTCTTTTCTTTATTTTTGGCATGCGTTTTTCGATAACTTCCATATCCGCAAATATCAATTCAATCATAATTGTTTCGATATCTCTTAAAGGATCCACACTGCCATCAACATGA